>PLBX01000193.1 GCA_003135495.1 Acidobacteriaceae bacterium
TGCGAGATGGTCTGATCGATCATTTTCTAACAATCATGTTTTGGCGATAGAGGAATGTCACGGATTTTGGGTCGATTCATCTTACGGATGGGGCATGGGGCAGTCAACGAATGATGACATCGGCGGCACGTAGGGTGACAATACCGCGCAAGATCGGACGATCTTATTCATGGTATGGGCTTTCTCCTTCCCATTGACTCCGCTCCCGGACCGCGCTAGGCTGTTCTCAAATGGTTGTTAACCGCCCCGTAATTGGGGTGCGCAATTCGCTTCTCTTTAGTTTCCCATCCAGCTATTTGCGTGCAAAAAACGGCAGCGCGGTTTGGCTGCTTCTCTTCTGTAAATGTAAACCTCTTCCCCGTAACCCACATCGAAGTATGAGGCCAAACTGGCTGCTGGAGGCGGCGTTCCATCCCTATCCCAAAGCATGAAAAAAAATATTGCACTCAGCCCTAACATTGAGACCCTGTTCGGCACCCGCGATGAAAATCTCCACGTGCTGGAAGATGGCCTGAACATCAACATCGATCTCCGCTCAGACAGCATTGAACTCGAAGGTGCGCCCCGCGACGTGGCGCGCGCTGAACAGTTATTCACGGACTATGAGCACCTGCGCAAGACTGGGCACCAGTTTGTGAATGGCGACCTCAGCAGCATGTTGCGCGTGGTGGTTGGCGATCCGAACGCGACACTGCGCGGGCTTGCCGAAGCTGGGCGCCAGCGATCTTTCGGGCGGCGGACGGTGCAGCCCAAGAGTCCCAACCAGCGGCGCTATCTTGAAGCCATTGAACATCACGACATGGTGTTTGGGGTTGGACCGGCCGGCACCGGCAAGACTTATCTTGCGGTGGCGATGGCGATCTCGGCGCTGCTGAATAAGCAGGTCAATCGTATTATTCTGGCGCGGCCCGCGGTTGAGGCGGGCGAACGCCTCGGCTTTTTGCCTGGCACTTTGCAGGAGAAGATCGATCCTTATCTGCGGCCTTTGTATGACGCTTTGTTTGACATGATGGATCCGGAGCGCGTCGAGCGCTATCTGGAAAAAAATATTATCGAGATTGCGCCCATTGCCTTTATGCGCGGTCGCACTTTGAACGATTCGTTTGTGATCCTTGACGAGGCGCAGAATACGACGTCGGAGCAGATGAAGATGTTCGTTACGCGGCTTGGATTTAATTCCAAGGCGGTGATCACTGGCGATGTTACGCAAATCGATTTGCCGAACGCGCGGCGCAGCGGGCTGGTCGAAGCGGTTGATATTCTGCAAGGCGTCAATGGACTTGCCTTTGTGCACTTTGATGAAAGCGATGTGGTGCGTCATCATCTAGTGCAGAGAATTATTCGCGCCTATGACGAGCACAAGACAAAGTTGGCGGAGCAGCAGATGTCGTTGCTCGAGCAAAAACCGGGGACGCCGCCAGCGCCGTTATCGTCATCATCATCGATGCCGATTGACGAGTCCCGTCTGCGTAATTGAGAATGTGTGGCGCGGACACTCTTGTCNNACAAGAGTGTCCGCGCCACACTAAAGATGGATGGTCATTTTACGAAAGCGCGTTGCCGATCTCACGGAGCTAGCTCTGAACCGCTTCCTGGCCCGGGTACGCCGCGCTGCTGGTCTTAGGGGAACGGTCAATGTGCTCGTGACTTCGAGCGCGGAGATGAAATCGCTGAATCGCCGCTTTCGCGGCAAGGATAAGCCTACCGACGTTCTTTCTTTTCCTGCCGAATCTGATGGCCCAAAGCAATTTGCCGGTGAGATCGCCATTTCCGCCGAGATTGCCGCCCAGAATGCCCGCAGTTTGGGACACTCCGCAGCTAAGGAAGTTAAGATTCTTGTCTTGCATGGCGTGCTGCACCTGCGCGGGTACGATCACGAATGCGACAATGGAGAAATGGCCAGGCGCGAAGAGCTAATGCGCGCAAAGCTTCGCCTTCCGTCAGGTTTGATTGGACGGTCGGACCTATCCAGAGCTTCGACTGCAGAGGCGAGGAAGCGCGGGCGGAGGAAGGCTCAGGAATGATCGGCGCCAGCATAGCCTTAGCGTTGCTCTTGGGATTACTGACGCTAGTCTCCTATGTCGATCGGCTTTACCAGGAGATTGGTAAATTTTTATCGCGCGATTTTCAGGACAATATTGACGCTTTCGAGCAGATCGTGGAGCCGCGCCTGGGAGTTACGCGAAACCGGGCCTCGCTCTCGATGGCGATACTGCCTCAACTCGTAACTGCTGCTATTGCCATGATCGTTGGTTTCACTGTGTTTCGCGATCGTGCCTGGAGCGTCTACGAAGTGCTTGAAGCGACGCTGAGCCTGGTGCTGATCATCATCGTTTTTAATCGCCTGCTGCCCTTTGTTTTTTTCTCCCGAACGAGCGGACGCTGGCTGGCGCACTGGACGCTGCCTTTGCGAATCCTGATCTATCTTGTTCTGCCTGTGACGCTGGTCCTCGGATTTTGCCAGTCAGTCGCAGCGCTCACTCGAGAGCACGCCGACGCGCAGCCCGAAACTTCCTCTGAAGCTGTCGATGCCCTCATTGAAGCGGGTCAAGAAGAAGGCATTATTCAGGAGGGCGACCGCGACCTTATTCAGTCGGTAGTTGAGTTCAGCGGCAAAACGGTTCGCGAGGCGATGAAGCCGCGTCCGGAGATGGTTGCGGTTCCCTCCGAGTTTACAGTTGAGCAGATTGTTGAGTTACTTCGCGTCAAGCCATTCTCGCGCATTCCGGTGTATGACGGTTCCATTCACAACATCAAAGGCATTCTTTATACGCAGGATGTATTGCAGGTGCCGGACTCCGAAGCGCGAACCCGAACCGTCGCGACGCTAATGCGTAAGGATGTTTACTTTGTTCCTGAGAGCAAGTTAGTAAGTGACCTTCTCCGCGAAATGCAGCGCAGTAACATCCGGATGGCGATCGTAGTCGATGAATACGGGGGCGTTGCCGGCCTTGTAACGATTGAAGATTTGATTGAAGAGATCGTCGGCGAAATCGGAGACGAGCACGAGAAGGCGCAGGTGGTGCAGGAAAATGATCACTCTTACATCGTTCCCGGCAATATGGATGTCGATAGGCTCGACGAATTATTCGGGATGCGTCCGGAGGGCCACGAATCGTCAACTATAGCGGGGCTGGTGAGCGAACTGGCGGGACGCATTCCGAAAAAAGGCGAAGTTATCGAAGACGCGGGATTGAAATTTGAAGTTCTGGATTCCACCGATCGCCGCGTGGAACGGGTGCGAATAACCGCTGAGCCGAAGCAAATGAAGTTGATTTAGGCCGGCCGCCCGGTCGGCTTCCAAGCGATCGCAATCGCCAACCTGCGGAAGATAGTGCGACCCTCAACGTTATGATCGGCCGTTATCAACGATGGCATCAGCCTGCAAACTAGGCGGGAAGTAAGCTTCTTGATTTTTGTCTCAAGGTTTCGATCGTCTCGCCGATTTGCACTTATAAGCGAACCAATAGGTCATAGGGCATCGGATGCGAAATGCATTTAGGCGCGCCATGAAGGAGGTCCGATGTATGAGAGCCGAATTCACGTTCTTCTGATCGAAGACAACCCCGGTGATGCGGACCTCGTTCGGCTGCGCTTGGACGAGGGGAAAGAAGCTATCGACCTAAGTTGTGTAGCACGACTGGAAGATGCGCTGGCTGCTATAGACAAGGATTTTCCTGCCCTTGTATTGCTCGACCTAAATCTTCCCGACAGTCGCGGACCGGACACCCTCCGAAAGTTGCTGGCGAAGGCTCCGGGAGTGCCCGTGGTAATCATCTCGGGACAGGATGACGAGGCCATTGCTCTGAACGCGGTGTTGCAAGGCGTGCCCGATTTTATGGTGAAGGGCGACATTACGACCAGCGGCCTGGAGCGCGTCATACACGGCGCCATTGAACGGCGGGCCCTGCTTCGTTCCACTGCACTACTCTCTTATACGGCCGGTAATCACAGTTAAAACTGTTCGCTATTTCGAAGAGGAACCACTCGAGCAAGTCGCGCAAAGTATAAGATGGAGTTAGCGGCTACTTCATGTCTTTTCATTCTGGATTCGTTTGCATACTCGGGCGCCCCAATGCGGGCAAGAGCACGCTGCTGAA
>PLBX01000440.1:0-3020 GCA_003135495.1 Acidobacteriaceae bacterium
TGCGTGGCGGTGGAAGCGATGGAGGGCACGGATGCGACGATTGAACGGGCGGGGCAGGTGATGCGGTCTTTGGACTTGGATCTGGATCTGGATTTGGACTTGGACATCGAATTGAATTCCGGATCGAGAGAATCTACAGGGAAGAGTTCGACGCTGAGCCGTGCGCTGACGGTGGTGAAACTAGCGAAGCCAAAGCAGGATATGCGGTTTGATGTTCCGGTGATTGGGGTGAAGACGATTGAGACCATGGCGCGGGCTGGGGCCAGTTGCCTGTCGGTCGATGCTGGACGGTGTTTGCTGCTGGATGGCGACGAGACTACGCGGGCGGCGGATGCGGCGGGGATTGCGGTGTGCGCGGAATAATTGTCGCTCAGATTTTTCTGATCAGACTCCGATGATCAGAGTCCGATGATTAGTTCGCGCCCTGATTGTGGCGAAGCGCTTTGATCGTCTTTCTGGTTCCGGTAACTGCCCTTGGGCGTTTGCGCACGTTTATTCGCATTTCCTGGCGGGCGAGAGAAAGATCGTGCGCGGTTTGCAGGTTCATCCAGAACTCGGGAGAGTTTCTGAAGTGCTGCGACAACAGAAGTGCAGACTGAGGAGTCACTCCGCGCTTGCCGCGTACCAGTTCGTTGATACGATTCAGCGGAACGCCGAGTGCACGCGCCAACGCGGCCTGAGTCAGCCGCAGTGGTTCGAGAAATTCCGCCAGCAGGATTTGCCCTGGATGGGTTGCGGTTCTAAATTTCGGCAGCATACTCGTCCCTCCTCAGTGGTAATCGGTGCAGCGAACGTCTTCGCAATTGCGGTTCGAGAATTTAAATACAATGCGATACTGCTGGTTCACGCGGATGCTGTAATAGCCGATGAGATCTCCTTGTTAGCTTCTCGAGTCGATTGGCTGGAGGGGCCCGCAGGTCATCGATAGATGTGCAGGCATTCAGCAAATCGAGTTTGTTCTGCACCCGGCCCCAAAGCTCGCGGCTGATCCTTCGAGCCGCTTTGCTGTCGCTTCCGTGATAAATATCGGCAGTCGTCGCGTCCCCGAAGCTCGAGATCACAAAGCCAGTATACCCGAATACACGATAACCATGTATATTACGAAGGGGAAAGGTAAAACATGCTTAAACCAGGTCGTTCTGAAGCGGCTCGCATTGCCGACCAACTTCGACGGGCGTTTGAGGGAGAGGCCTGGCATGGCGATTCTCTGTTTGAAATTCTGACGGGAGTTACGGCGGCGCAGGCGGCGGCGCGGCCGGTTGCCGATGCGCATTCGATCTGGGAGTTGGTGTTGCATGTTGCTGCGTGGGATGGCGCGGTGCTGCGGCGGTTTGACGGCGTCGCCGTGGAACTTTCTGATGCGGAGAATTTTCCTCGGGTCACGGATGCGAGTGAAGCGGCGTGGCGACGGGCGTTGGCGGAAGTGCGGAGAGTGCACGCGGAATTGATTGAGGCGGTTAGTAATCTGCCTGACTCGCGGCTGGAGGAGATGGTTCCGGGTAAAGAAGGGGCGCACTACACTTTTTATTACATGCTTCAGGGCGTGGTGCAGCATGAGTTGTATCATGCGGGGCAGATTGCGCTGCTGAAGAAGATGTAGGGGGAAAATGCATAGGTCCTTCGCTTCGGCATCGCGGCCGTGGGGAACAAGAGCAAAACCTTACCACAGAGGACACGGGGAAACTGAGAGAACACAGGGGACGGCAGGACACTGAGAGAATACAGGGGACGGCAGGGAGCACTAAGACACTGAGGGGATACAGAGACACAGCGGGGAACACACCTGTTCTGCAAAATACTCCACAACCCTGAGATACAGATAGACTAGGGACTTCGCTCTGGATGACGCGTGCCAGTGGGGCAGGGCCTTTCTATTCGACTTTGGAACTGAGACAATAACGCGTTGTTTTTTCGTTCTGGAGCACTCGCCTGAACAAATCTTCGAACAAACAATCTACGCACAAGAAGTCTGAGAGCCGGCAGTCGCCAATTAATGTGGCGGTGATCGGCGTGGGCGCTTTCGGGCGTAATCATGCGCGCGTGTACCAGCAACTGGAGCAGGCGCGAGTGGTGCGGCTGATTGGGGTTGTGGACTGCGATTTGGCGCGAGCGGATGAAGTCGCCAAGGAGTTCAAGTGCCGCGCGTTCGGGTCGGTGAAGCAGATGCTCACTACGCACAGTGAGGTTCAGGCCGCAACGGTTGCGGTGCCAACGGTTTTGCATAAGGAGGTTGCGCGGTCCCTGATGGAAGCAGGGGTGGATGTGCTGATCGAAAAACCTCTGGCGACGACGCTGAAAGAGGCCGACGACTTGATTCGGATGGCGGTCAAGCATAAGCGAGTGGCGCAAGTTGGACATCTGGAGCGATTCAATCCGGTGGTGCGGGCTACGCTGCCGCTGATTAACCGTCCCATGTTTTTTGAAGTGCACCGGCTGAGCATTTTTTCGCCGCGGGCGCTCGATGTGGACGTGGTGTTGGACCTGATGATTCACGATCTNNCAATACTATCGGGCGAAGTGGACATTGCGAATGTGCGCATCGAGTTCGAGTCGGGTTGCGTGGCGAACTTTACGGCCAGCAGAGTTTCGACGGAGCGGGTGCGCAAGATACGGTTTTTTCAGGCAGGGCAATATATTTCTGTGGACTACGGGCGGCAGGACGTGCTGGTTTTCTCGGTGGGAAGTGCGGCGGGGAGCGAGTCTGGATTGGCGAGTGAGCCGAGTGTGAATCCGCAGATCAAGATGGCGAAGCCGGCGGTTACGGCGGAAGAGCCGCTGCTGGCGGAGATTAAGGCTTTTCTACAGGCGGTGCGGGAGCGGTCGCGTCCGGTGGTTTCGCTGGAGGATGGGCGGAAGGCGTTAGCGCTGGCGCTGGCGATTCTCGAGGAGATTGGGCGGCATGCGGGGCGGATTGGGATTGGTAGAAGTGGAAGGAAGACTTAAAAGGATTTAAAGAGATGTTATCGAGCTGAGAGGAGCAAAGGGACGCGGGCTTGTGGAGAGGTAGGGGTCCTTCGACT
>PLBX01000440.1:3028-7930 GCA_003135495.1 Acidobacteriaceae bacterium
GGACGGACGAATGCGTCCGCCCCGCGTTAGATCGTAACGCTAGATCGTGCTATTGCTGCGGTGGTGGCGGTCCCTGGTGGTTTTCGCCCCGCTTTTCGCGGTTTGCCTGCATTTCGTCCCACTGCTTTTGCTGATTCGAATCGAGGACGGCGCGGATTTGCGCGTCGGTGCTCTTTCGAATGTCCATCATCTTTGCGNNCGATCTTGCTGCGATGTGGAACTATCCTGATGCGCGCTTTGCATCTGGGACTGCTCGGACTGAAGAATCTGCAGCACTTTCGCTTGCTGATCGGAAGTGAGGTTGAGCTTCTTCGTCAGGTGAGCGGTGCGCTCGGCGGGATCGGGACGACCGTGGCGCTCGCGGCCCATGTCCTGTGATGGTTGAGATTGCTGCTGGCTGTTGGAGGAATTGTCCTGTGCCGATGCTAGAGGCGCGGCGATCGAAATCACGCTGGCTGCGAGAAGAGTTGCAAAGCATTGCTTAAACATAAAATCTCCTTTTCGAAACTCACTGGCTGTAGGTAAGAACGAATTCGGGTTGGGAAAGTTGCGCCAAACACGGGATTCGGACAAATCTTTGCTTAACTTTACAGAGGGCGATTACCACTAAGGGCACTAAGGGACAAGAAGGAAAGTGGAGCTGCAAGAGCAGCGGCAAGTGCAAGAGCAGCGGACAAGAGTGTCCGCTCCACACGTCGGATCAGGAGCTTTGCACTATTTCGGAAAGGTTAGCGGGCTGATGTTTCCTTGAAAGATGGCCTGTGTTTGAGTTGGTCGGCGAAAAGTTTTGCCTGCTCGTCGGAGAATTGCAACTCGCCGTTCAGACGAAAACTTAACTTGTCGGAACCAGCATTTTGAAATTGGGCTTTCTGCACGCTGAGGTTTTCTTTCGCCGGAGCGGGCAATACGGAGTCGGGGTTTGTTGCCTGGCGCAGGACGGCGAGAACGGTTGCGGCGATTTGCTGGCGCAGGTTGTCGCCGAGATCGCCGGATCGCAGCATGTTTCGAAGAGAGCCGGTCGAGTCGGCGCGAATGATTTCGGAGTCGAGGCCGAGACCGGAGGTTTGCGCCATGGTGGGAGTAAGTTTGACTTCGAGGCTTCCGTCGCTGGCGATCGCTTCGGTCGGACTGGCGGCGACACCGCCGAGCGCGCAAATCCAGCGCTCATAGTGGAGATGAACCGTTACCAGGCTGGCGGGAGCTGCCGGGGCGAACACTGCTTGTTTGATTTCGACGCGCTCTCCGCAGTTAGGAGAGCGGTTGAGCGCAGCCCCCAAAACTTCGGTGATATTTTGTTGCAATTCGTAGAGATCAGCGTCGAGCGTTAGGCTGAAAATATTGTGTCCATTTTCCTTCGAAGTGCGGACTACAACTCCGGAGGAGGGGAGGGCCAGGGACTGTCCGGCAATGTTGAACCGATTGGGAAGCGCGGGAAGATTGAATGTGGTTTCTTCGCCTGCGGGCGTTACCACGATGCTCATTTCTGTGGCGAGGGCGAGTTGCTGGGTCTGGAAACTGGTAAGCGCTTTTTCAAGGCTGGAGACGGAATTGACTTGATCAGTGGCCGGCTTCGCGCTCTGGAGGCCTTGATCGAAGGCTTGCGCTTGCTTCGCGAGTTCGGAATCTTCTTTGGCCAGTTTTTTTAAGATGTCTTTTAATCCGGATTTTTGAGCGGTGGAAAATGACGCGACGAAACTTTGATTGGAGCTGCGAACTCTTTCGATGAGGTCGTGCATGGGTACGGCAGGTGCGGGCGGAACTTTCTGCGCGGAGGCGCGGAAAGCCTGCAATTGGGCGCTGGCGCTTTCGACGTCTTGAATGGCAGTATTGAACAATGCGCTCTGTTGAGCGGTGGCTTGCAGGGCCATGGCGCGGTGAAAGTTTCTTAGATCGTCCCTTTCGGAAACTCCTGACGGACGCCCGGCGCCGGACCCACCGCCGGAGCCTCCTCCCGTACCGCCGCCACCGCCGCCGTGCTGAGCTAGAGCGGACTGGGTACCGGTAAGCAGCGAGAGTGCGGATATCGATAGAAATAGGGAAAAAGTTCGGTTAAAAGTTCCTCTGGGGAACATAGGACGGATCTCCTAAGTCATTTTACGGTTAGGCGTGCGGATTGAGCATCTAGAAATGTAAATTGTGGTGGAGTTTTGTGAGGGGAGCAAAAGCGTTTACCACCAAGGGCACGAAGGGTACACGAAGGTTGGTCTTTGGGTGGAGGCGTTTGCGCCATTGGCGTGAAGAGTGAATGGGGCCTAAAGTGAATGGGGCCTAAAAGGACGAGCCGGAGCCATTACTCAGGTACTCACCCAGGCGTCGCAAAAAATGCGACAATAGATTCAACGATTGCAGCCTTGGGATTTACGTAACTTTACGCTGTTAGTTACGTTGAAACTCTGCGTTTTGCTTTAGTCTTAAGTTTACGCGTTGGCTTTAAGCATTGTCTTTACGCATTGTTGACGCAACCCAGGACGTTGCCCGTAGCTCTAATCTAATAGTTTTGCCTGATGCCAGTCACCCAAATTCCGTCTCGGGATCCCGTCACACCATCCGCCGACCAACCGGAACAGCGCGACCTGTTTGAAGCGCAGCATTGGGAGACGGCTTATCGCGGTTTCAATCCTGACGATGTTCCGCATCTTTTAATTCAGTTGCAGGACGATCTTTCGCGGGCACGCAAGCGTGAAGCGTTGTGGCTGTCGGTGATCCTGCATTTTCTGGTCATCATTCTTTTGTGGAACAGCGAGAAGTTGATGCTGCTGTTGCCGCACCGGACGGTCGATCTGGCGATCCGCACGGATGCAGATAAGAATAAGGACGCAACATTTTTGGAGTTGCCGCCAGATGAGCAGAAGCTGACGCGGCGTCCGAATGCGAAGGTGATGTCGGATAAAGATCGCATCGCGACCAGTAAAGCACCGCAGGTAAATCGGGAAGAATTGAAGAAGATACTGCAGAGCGCGCATCCGGGGCAGCCGGGGGCGAATGTGCAGCAACCGCCGGCGCAGGGTCAGCCTCCGCAGAATCAGGTGGCGCAGAATCCGCCACAGCAGCAGCCGACTCCGCAAAATGAGCAGCCGAGTACGAGCCCGATGCAGCCGCAGCAGGCGCCGGAGCAGACGGCCCGGCTGCAGCCGCCGAAGGTGATGCCGAATTTTAATACTCCGATGACGGCGGGGTCGGCGATTGAGCAGGCGGCGCGGGCGGCGGCGCAAAGCCGCGGGCATTACGGCAGCGGGGAATCGGGCGACTATGGCATGTCGCGGGGCAGGAATGGGGCGAAGGCACTGGATCAGGCAGAGATTCTGACGGACACGATGGGCGTGGACTTCGGGCCGTACCTGACTCGAGTCGTCCAGATCGTACGGCAGAATTGGTATAACCTGATGCCGCCGTCGGTGTATCCGCCGATTTTGAAGCAGGGGAAATTATCGATTGAATTTGTAATTCTGAAGAATGGCGAAAGCGCCAGCATGGTGGTGCATACGTCGTCGGGGGATGTGGCGCTGGATCGGGCGGCGTGGGGAAGCATTACGGCTTCCACTCCGTTCCCGCCGTTGCCGAAGGAATTTCCGGGCAAGTTGCTGGGGCTGCGGTTTTATTATTTTTATAATCTGGAGCCGGGCAGCGGCGAAGTGAAGTAGTTCTGGACGGGCGGGGCGAAGCCCGGTCACCACACAGGCGCGTTTCAGGTGCGTGAATGCAGCGAATTCGGCTAACATATTCGGCTAACATAAACTTCCTGATCTGATGAATACTCAAAACAAAACTATGAAGATGAAACGATTTGTGACGGCGGCGTTGTGTTTGCTATTATCGGCGGCGGTTTTTGGGCAGGATGCGCCGGAGGCTTTGCGTCCACCGAAGGGGTCGCAAGTTGCCATTGTCGTTTTCGAAGACCTACAGTGTCCGCAGTGTGGGCGAGTGGCGCCGCTACTGGCGCAGGCTTCGAAGACTTATAAGATTCCGCTGGTGCAGCATGACTTTCCGCTGCCCATGCATAACTGGTCGTTCGACGCAGCGGTGATGGCGCGTTACTTTGACACGCATTCGAAGGAAGTTGGGAACGAATTTCGCGATAACGTGTTCGCGCACCAGATGGAGATCACTCCGCAAAACTTGCGGCAATTTGAGGAAAAGTTTGCGGCCGATCACAAGATTGCGTTGCCCTTTGTTGTGGATCCGGATGGGAAACTGGCGGCGATGGTGCGGGCGGATAAAGAGGTGGGAGTGGGATTGAAGATCGACCACACTCCTACGATTTATATCGTCAGCGGCAAACATACGGGCAAGCCGTATGTGGAAGTCACGGATACGAACCAGCTTTACATCATGATCGACGCGATGGTGAAGCAGTAAGGTAGGTCAGAGGTTAGAGGTCAGATTGCAGAGGTTCTTTTGCGGTGCGCACGGAGCTAACGAAGATTGCTACTAGTTCGTTGGCTTCGTGCACTAGATCGCGTAGTTTTTCTGGGGGAAAAATCTTTCCTTCCTGAAATAGTTCCAGCCAGAAGACAGTTTCGGCTGCTTCCTCCAAAACAATCCCTAGTTTAGCCACAAAATCAGCGCGGGATCTTCCGCGGCAGGCTGCGCGGTAATTTGCGCCGATTGATGTGCTGGAGCGAAGAAGTTGGGTACCGAGGATGCGCGCTTCTTGGGTTCGTGGGAGGGAGCGGTAGAGATTGAGAACTCGCAATGCGAAGGTTTTGGTACGGAGTTTGAGCGCGTCGGAGTTCCGCTTCATAGTAAGGTCAGCGGTTTGAGGTCAGATTGCAGAGGTTTAGGACCTGCACCAGAGCTCTGATCCTCCGACTCTACTTTTTCGTGTAACTTTTGGCGGTGACCATGCTCACAGCGGGAATGTGAGCTTTAGGAAGGTTAGAGGTTAAAGGTCAGATTCTAGAG
>PLBX01000101.1 GCA_003135495.1 Acidobacteriaceae bacterium
GCTAAGTACAATCCCTGGGCATTT
Organism: Acidobacteriaceae bacterium; assembly: GCA_003135495.1. GTDB lineage: Bacteria > Acidobacteriota > Terriglobia > Terriglobales > Acidobacteriaceae > Acidiflorens. The sequence goes on from PLBX01000101.1 coordinate 25, forward strand.
AACTGCCTCCATGCGGCGTACTGCCCTGCTACGAAAAGCGACCCTAGACCTAGCGTTATATAGAGCCAGCGCGACGGGTGTTCCTCTGGAACTCTCAAGCCACCCATGAAGCTGACGACGCGGCGGCGGGCAACCTCTAAGGTAACGCTGCTGACGAGCAGCAGGAACGTATTGAAGTAGAGGATCGATGGCAAAGTAAAGCTCTGCCAGTCCATCGATGACCCTTTGCGGACGATCAGGGCGCTGCTAAAGGCCGCGAACATCATCGTCACTGCAAAAAGGACTACCCAGATTCCGGTCGAAGTAGGCGGCGGTGAATATTCGAGCGCCACACGCGCACTGCCATTCGCCGGAACGATGTTCTTCCAACCGCCGTTGCCGGTATGCCCGTCATCGGGCACGCGGCTCGGGTCAATTTGCGGCGGTTCATGTACTGTTGTTGCCATAACTAACTGCACTCCCATTTGCTAAAAAACCGTTCGTCTTACTGAATTACTTTTCGTCGTGCTCGGTCGCAACCTGCTCCGGAGAAGCCTGCATTACATAATCCCCGACCGAACTCTTCACACCGTACTGGAACGGATCGTGGTAAACCACCGGATGCTTGCCGCCAAAATTGTCGAAAGGCGGCGGCGTAGCCGTGCTCCACTCCAGCGAAGTTGCTTCCCAGGGATTATCTGGAGCGATCGGACCAGCAATGCGGCTGTGAATCAGGTTATATAAAAAGATCAGTTGAGCAAAACCCGTTATCAGCGCGGCGATGGTGATGAAACGATGCACCGGAATTAGAGGCTGCAGGAAGTCATCCACGAAAGTCGAATAGCGCCGGACATTGCCAGCCATCCCTAAGTAGTGGAATGGCATAAAAATGCAGTAGGCGCCGACGAAGCTCAGCCAGAAATGAATTTTTCCAAGCGTCTCGTTCATCATTCTGCCTGCCATCTTTGGGAACCAGAAGTAAGTTCCGGCAAAAATGCCAAACATGGCGGCAACGCCCATTACCAAGTGGAAATGCCCCACTACAAAGTAAGTCGCATGGAGCATGATGTCGATGGAAGGCTGTGCCAGAAAGAATCCGCTGACACCGCCACTTACAAACATCGAGATAAAGCCCAACGCAAACAGCGAAGCGGAATTAATTCGCAGCTTGGATCCGTACAAGCTAAACGTCCAGATCAGCACTACGATCGTAGACGGGATGGTGATGACCAATGTTGGAAACGAAAAGGCCAGCGACGAAAAAGGATTCATGCCGCTGACAAACATGTGATGCCCGTAAACCATGTAACTCAAAATCGCCAAAGCTCCCATGGAATAAATGAGAGTGCGCTGGCTGAGCATCTGTCGACGCATGCTGGTGATCAGAATATGCGAAACGATGCCGATACCAGGAACGATGGCGATATAAACCTCAGGATGGCCGAAGAACCAGAACAGGTGCTGCCAGAGCAAGGTGGAACCGCCGGAGTGCGGTAGAAGCTGGTCGTTCATAACCAAGCCCGACGGCACAAAAAAGCTTGTACCTGCAACGTGATCCAGAATGACCAGGATGCAAGCCGGCATCAACACCGCAAACGCGGTCAGCCCCATGCAAGATGTGATGAACCACGCCCACGCGCTCAAAGGCAGACGCATAAGGCTCATCCCTTTGACCCGAAGATCAAGCGTAGTGGTAATGAAGTTGAGCGCTCCCAATAACTGGCCTACACAAAAGAGCGCGATGGAGATCGCCCAAAGCACTACGCCTGAACCCTGCCCGGGCCCGGCCACCGATCCAACAGCATTTAGAGGCGCATATTGAGTCCATCCCCCTAGCGTTGGCCCGTCGCCCACGAAGAAAGACGACATAAGAAATAGAAAGGCTGTAAACGTCACCCAAAACGACATCATGTTGAAGTGCGGGAAGGGCATATCTTCCGCACCGACCTGGATGGGCAAAAAATAGTTGCCAAATGCCGCAAACGGCGCTGTCGTGAGCACGAAGAAGACCATGATGGTCCCATGCATGGTCATCAATTGCAGATAGTACTCCGGCGTGATCACACCGCCGGGCGCACCACTCGACGAAAGCAATTGCAGTCCCGGAATTGCCAGGTTAGTCCAAGCGAGGTGAATACGCATCAGCCAGGAAAGGAACATACCCACATAAGCGGCAACCAAGGCCAGCACGTAATACTGTTTGCCGATTACTTTATGGTCCAGGCTGAAGATGTGCTTCCGAATGAAAGTAGTCGGAGCATGATGTTGCGCCGCGTGCACTGACGTGTCGTGCATATTGCCCACCTCGGGAAGAGATATCAACTCGCCGCGCTTAGCGCGGACGGAAACTCTACTGTCCTGCCTGCTGCTTAAGCCAGTTGTCGAAATCCGCCTGCGNNTTCATGTTGTAATGTCCCAAGCCGCAAAGCTGAGTGCAGACAATTTCGTACTTACCGACCTTGGTTGCTGTGAAATGAAGAGCTACGTCTAAGCCGGGAACAAAGTCTTGTTGCACCCTGAGTTCCCGGACGTAAAAGGAGTGCCCAACATCTTTCGCGTGCATTAGAAGGTGCACTTCTTTATTTACCGGCATCGCCATTTCCGCAGCCACAACGTCGTCCCTGGCATCCACATCATGCTCCGGATCAAGGCCAAAGATATTCTGGGTTCCCTCATTCACCATTTCGGGGTGAATGGTTCCAAACTTGCCATCCGGACCGGGATAGCGGAAATAAAAGGCGAATTGACCGGCCTGCACCTGAATCGGCATAGCATCGGCTGAAGGTGGAGTAAGGTATACGTTCGCCCAAGCCTTGACGCCAAAAATGCCCAGGGCCATCACTTCAACTCCAACCACTAAAATGGCCGCGATTACCAAGCCCTTGGCGCCGCCTGGAAATTTTGTAACCTTAGCGTCAGCCGGCCGGTTCGAGAATTTCCAGATGAAGAAAGCCAAAACGAACTGAGCGGCGAGAAAGGAAATTCCAGCCTCCGCCATCGTCTCCGACATCTGCTCGTCAATCAGAGCTCCATGCGTGGAGATATCCTCCGGCGCCACCCACGTGTGCCACAGGATGGGGATCGCTGAAAGGATCGCGATTACGACAATGGTGACCGCAAACAACTTCGCCATACACCCTCCGGGTGTTGATTACGTCCTCTTGAAATAGAGTCAGCGGGGAGGAAACCTCCCCGCCGACGACACGGCTTCTAATAAGCCTTAGCCTTAAAAGTAAAATTGACTTCTTTGGTTTCGCTGCCGGAGATGGTTACATCGGCGGTCTGAGTTCCGTAGTCTTCTTGCCACGCTGTAATGGTGTACTTACCAGCGGGCAGGTTCGGCAATTTGAACTCTCCTCCACCTTTGCTAACGTCAAAATGTGACGTCTTGAGCACCGCAAAATATCCGTGCATCCAGGGATGGATATTGCACTTTACCGGAATGAATTCTTCTTTCTCGTACTTCTGCACGATCGGCGGAGTCCCAGGCGGCTGAGACTTATTCCACTCCTGATTCACCTTAGCCAGCGGGTGAATGTTATGCGAAGTCTGATCGTCGTTCACGATCTTCAATTCCTGGTTAGTATGCATCGCTGCAACGTGCGGAATATACTGACATCCTTTCTGATCGTAGGTAACAGCCTGTGCAGGAACCTGACCATCATCAGGCGCGCCCGACGATACATANNACAACCACATTATCCAAAGTGTTGCCGGCGCCGGTAACCACGGTTTCGGTGGTGATCGGCGTAGTGTGCTGTTTGGCACAAGTAGGCTCTTTGGACATATCAATCGGTTTCGGTTTAGCTGGCGTTCCCGTATAGGTCACCTTGCCGCTTACTGTTCCAGCGAACATAAAGGACGAACCCACAAGCAACGTCGAAATCAGCAACATCGTTTTGTTGGTGCGCATTCGAGTACTTCCTCCTCGGGTCTTGCAATTCGCTATTAGCTGACTACTGGCCTCCACCGGGCGCCTTGTTGTCGGC
>PLBX01000207.1 GCA_003135495.1 Acidobacteriaceae bacterium
CGGGAACGCCCGTCGCTCCATTGGTACAAAGTTCATTTGCGAAGCAGATCGTTGAGCGCTTGCTTCATTACTTGACCGCCGACTTCAGCTATCGACGTCGTCAGCGGAATTTCCTTGGGGCAAATCTCAACGCAATTTTGTGCGTAGCCACACTCCTGGATACCGCCGTCTCCCATGAGCGCCGACAGTCGCTCGCGTTTCAACGCTGCGCCGGTTGGGTGTGTGTTGAAGAGTCGCACTTGCGAAATGGCCGCTGCCCCAACAAACGCGGTGTCGTCGTTGAATTGCGGACACGCTTCCATGCAGCAGCAGCAGGAGATGCAGTTCGACAGCGGATACGCCTGTTCCTGCGCCTCCATGGAGACGCGCGGCCCGGGGCCTAGGTCGTAGGTGCCATCGATCGGCACCCAAGCTTTCACTTTCTTCAAATTTTCGAAGAGCACGCTGCGATCGACAGCAAGGTCGCGCACGACGGGAAATTTCGAGAANNGCGCGTCCGTTGATGAGCATGGCGCAGGAGCCGCAAATCTCCTCCAGACAATTCGAGTCGTAGGTGACGGGCGTAGTCTGCTTGCCATCGCGAGTGACAGGGTTGGCCGCGATCTCCATCAGCGCCGAAGTAACGTTCATGTTCGGCTTGTAAGGAATCTCGAACTCTTCCCACGACGGCTTGGCGTCGGGGGTGAGTTGGCGTTTTATCTTGATGATTACGGATTTATTGTTGGCCATTAGCTTCTAGCTTTAGCTCCTAGCTGCAAATCTCGTTTACTCATACAAGGGCGTTCCTTGACCTTCATACGGTATTACAACCCTGCCTCCTACGCTCTCGTCTAGCGAATCGGCCGGGGGCATGGAAGGATTGCTCGGGTACGTTTTGCCATTGAATGGTAGCTTGGCCTCATGAGCAGCAAGACCTCCGCCTGCAACTTGGACCGTTATATCTTTCCAGCCGTTTGATTCGGTGTTAAGGATCCGGATCGGCGGTCGGGAAATCGTGATCTTCGTAACGATTTCATAAGAGGGACCGATGCGAGATAAAACTAATGTTACGCAACCGCCGCTGCCACGCCATCCTCGTCCCGAGAGATAGACGATGACTTGGTGCGTCCCGTCACCGGCAAGGTCGACGAATGCGGCGGAATAACGTGTCTTGTTCTCTTGCTCGAATTCCGGCCGCGGTTTTCCCGCATACCCCTGTAGAAATTTCTTCAGGGAAGTGTCTCGCTCTGTTTCTCTTTGATCTGCCTGGGCACTGAAGCTGGTGGGGAACAACGAACAGGCAACTAATATTGCTGCTGCCACGACACGTGAGTTTCTCCGCCGGAACCGTCCCCCAGAGGGTAAAGACGAGGTGTTGGGTGACATTGATATTCGCACGAGTGAAACTCGTCCCCTTCCCGGTCGGACCTCCCTCTCCGATTCGCAATGACGATATGCATGTCGCATCAGTACTTCCTCGGCCGCGGCGGAATCAGACTCGCATCCACTGCCTCAAACTCAAATTTAGGCTCGTCTAAATCCGGAGCGAACGTTGCCTTCGTGGTCTTCATCCAGTTCTTGTCATCGCGCTCTGGGAAATCCGGCTTGTAGTGCGAGCCGCGCGACTCGTCGCGCATCGCTGCTCCTTGGGCGATCACTCGCGATAGCTGCAGCATGTTGTAAAGCTGGCGTGTAAATGCAATCGTTGTGTTGGCCCACTGCGAGCGATCGCTGAGGTTAATCTTCTGGAAGCGATTCAGCAGATCGACAAGTTTGGCGTCCGCCTCTTCACATTTCTTGCTGTAGCGAATGACGGTGCAGTTCTCCGTCATCAACACGCCTAGTTCACGCCACAGGAGAAAGGGATTTTCGTTGCCATCGGCACTCATCAGTTGCGCGTTGATGTCTTGCTGCCGCTTGCGCTCGGCGTCGAAGTGCCCGTTGCCCGGCGCGGCCGCAAGATTCTTCGCGTACTGCACGGCGTTGGGACCGGCGGTAAAGCCTCCAAAGATGCACGACACCAGCGAGTTCGCGCCCAGCCGGTTGGCGCCATGGTATTGGTACTCGGCTTCTCCGGCGGCAAAGATGCCGGGGATGTTGGTGGCTTGTTTGTAGTCGATCCACAGTCCGCCCATTGTGTAGTGCATGCCGGGAAAAATCTTCATGGGCGTATCGCGAGGATCATCGCCAACAAACTTTTCGTAAATTTCCAAAATTCCTTCGAGCTTGCGGTCGAGAGTCTTGCGATCGATGTGCGTCAGGTCGAGATAGACCATCGGCTTGCCGTCAATGCCAAGTTTATGCTCGAAAACGACTTTGAAAATCGCTCGCGTCGCTACATCGCGTGGCACCAGGTTGCCGTATTTCGGATACCACTCTTCAAGAAAATACCAGCGCTCTTTTTCCGGAATGGATTTTGGATCGCGCTTGTCTCCCGCAGTTTTTGGCACCCAGACGCGTCCACCTTCGCCACGCGCCGATTCCGACATCAGCCGCAGCTTGTCTTCTCCGGGTATGCAGGTGGGATGCACCTGAATGAACTCTCCATTAGCGTAGTAAGCGCCTTGTTGATAAAGGGCGGATTGCGCCGATCCGGTGCACACGACGGAATTCGTGGACTTGCCGAAGATGGCGCCGCATCCGCCGGTGGCGATGATGATGGCGTCGGCGGGGAAGGTGCGCACTTCCATCGTCCGCAAATCCATCGCGCAAATGCCGCGCGCCACGCGCTGGCCATCGAGCACAGCCGACAGAAATTCCCAGTGCTCGTATTTTTTTACTTTTCCTTCTGATTCGTAGCGCCGCACTTGCTCGTCGAGAGCGTAGAGAAGTTGCTGTCCGGTGGTCGCTCCGGCGAAAGCGGTGCGGTTATAAAGCGTGCCTCCGAAGCGGCGAAAATCAAGCAAGCCTTCCGGAGTTCGATTGAAGGGAACGCCCATGCGGTCGAGCAGATCGATGATCGCGGGAGCGGCGTCGCACATCGCCTTGACTGGAGGCTGATTGGCCAGAAAGTCGCCGCCGTAAATCGTGTCGTCAAAATGTTTGTAAGTGGAATCGCCTTCGCCCTTAAGATTTTTGGCGGCGTTGATACCACCCTGCGCGCATACCGAGTGCGAGCGTTTGACCGGGACGATCGAGAAGAGATCGACTTCACCGCCCATCTCAGCGATTTTGATGACGGCGGCCAGGCCTGCAAGGCCTCCGCCTACTACTATGATTTTTGGTGCTGCCATTTATTTATAAATCCGATCTGCTGGCCTCAGGGCTACGCTCCCTTTTGTTATTGGGCCAGCGGCACGGCTGAAGCCGTGCCCTTTCAAAGCGAAATCACATCCCGCATCTTCCCTGGCTCATTACCGCATCACGATATTTTCTGTCGAATTCGGATCCGATGGTTGATATGGCGTCTTCAGAAATCCGTACATGCTAACCGCGCCAATCAAGATCAGGCCAAATGCGAGCAGCGTACAAACGTATCCAAAACGGCGGCGCGCTCTTTCTCCGGTAGTGATCCCCCATTTCGCGGCGAAGAGCCACAGACCGTAGCTGAAGTGCCACGACGCGGCGATGATGCCGACCGCATAAAACACAACCATCCACGGGTGTTGAAACTCTCCCTGAACTTTGGCGAAGGCTTGCATCGGATGCGTTGGCAGGTGCACGCCAGTGAAGCGCAAATAATATGTGTGTTGCACCATGTAGATGAGGGCGATGATTCCGGTCCAGCGCTGCGAATTGTAAAGCCAGTTGCCGCTCCACGGGTACGCCGCAACATTGTTATCGCCCTGATACCAGATGTAGATGCCGTAGAGGCCGTGATACAGAATCGGAATCCAGATGAAGAAAAGTTCGAGGAGAAAAACTCCGGGAAGGCTGTTCAAAAACTCGACTTGCTTTCCGTAGGCGATGGCGCCTTTGAAGGCTTCGGCATTCGAGATGAAATGTTCGAGAAGGAAGGCTCCGATGGGAATGACGCCACTTAGAGAATGCAGGCGGCGGAGCACAAATGACGTTCCCTCGCCGGCGCGCAGTGGCGCAACACCTGGTTTAAGGCGGGGAGCCGCAGGATTGGCGGTTGACGCCACGATGATTGCTCCTTGTTGGTTAAATGTGAAAACTAAAACTAATGATTATCGAGTTGCGAGGGAAGGGAAGTCAAGGGCGCAACCCAGTTACCAGCAAGGACACTAAAGTTTACTAAGGAAAAATTTGGGACGGAATGCCATGAACCAAGATGCTCACGAAGCATCACGATGGCTGCTCATTTTTTCTGTACCAACGCAGAAATGCGCGAAAGGCTTCTCCGCGATGGCTGAATTGCGCTTTCGCCTCGGGGGTCAGTTCGCCAAATGTCTTGCCGGCTTGCGGAAAATAAAATNNCATCGTATCCGAATCCGTTGTCACCGCGGGCTGTTTCGAGAATAAATCCCTCGGCCGTGCCGCGGAAAGTCTGCAGCACCTTGCCATCACGCGCGGCCGCCAACACGCAAACAAATCGCGCGGTGCGTTTTTCTCCGCGGATACCCGCAAGTTCGCGCAGCACCCGGGCATTGTTCGCATCGTCGTCGCTATTGCTAGCGGCTAACGCCGGATCAGTTGCGGCATAACGCGCGGAATGCAGGCCTGGGGCTCCGCCGAGCGCATCAATTTCCAAACCGGAATCGTCTGCCAATACAACCTCATGCGGCATAGCCCGGCTGTAATACTCAGCTTTCTTTCGCGCGTTTTCTTCGAAGGTTGTTCCGTCTTCCACGACTTGAGGCAAAGACGAAAAGCTTGGAATCTGTTCGATTGTGACGCCGTGGGCAGGGACTGCCCCAGTGAAATCACGCACCTTGCCGGCGTTGGACGTCGCCACCAAAACCGTACGCGACTTCATGCTGCCGGGCCCGCGCTGTCTTCTCTCATGCCGTGTTTCTTTCTGCAATCATTTTCTACAATCATTCTCTGCGATCATTATCCGGTTCTCGTACTTGTAGAAGCGTCTCTCCTCCGGGTTGATCCCAATAAAATAATTACAAACAAGGCGACCGCCGCCAGCGAGACGAAAATTCCTGCGACGCGATCGATCGTTCTTTGAAAATTGATATACACATCACTTTCGCCTGCGGCAACGGGAATAACCATCAACCCAGTGGTCTCAGTCTTGTCGGTTGCGACGGGCTTTCGGTTCACGACAACCTTCCACGCCGGATAGTTAAAAAGTCGGACCACGATATTTTCCGGCGCTTGCGCCTGCACGGTGAAGTGCTTTTCCACTGCTCCCCATGCGATCATCTTGTTGGCAATCGGCTCCCCGGACTCGTCGGAAATACGGGGAAGAGTTTTGTTCACTTCACTGGCATCAGCACCCGCCGGAACGTACTCATCCGTTCCTTCGTAGCCTGTGCCATTCTCCATAAAATCGCTCATCTCGCGAATGTCGGCCGCCGTATCCCACCAAGGCGGCTGAGTGAAATGGCCAGCTACGATCAGCGTTACAAGTAGAAGCATCCAGATAACGAGGCGCGAGTTCCAATGCTTTGTCGCCATGGCAACCAGAATGGCCAATGAAACATTCATGCAGAGCAGCCACCGGAAGGGAAGCTGCACGAATCGGAACTTGGGCAAATGTTGCCACAGGAAATTTGTGATCGAGAGCATGATCAGCCCGCTGGCTGCACCCCAAATGTAGAGCGGCATCCAAGGCCGTGCTCCGCGCTCCCCTCGGCTTCCGGGAACCGCACCAGCGAGGACAAACCTTTCTTCACGAACTCGATTTCGCTGCGTGCTAAAAATGGCGAAAACAAGAACCGCGATTTCGGCGACTGCCACAATCGAAACCAACCGGTTGAAACGATTGTGATCGGTGTCCGCGAGCGTGGTGAAGAGAAAATTATCTTGTGGACGGACACCCGGCGACAGCACCTGATCAACGTTTATCCAGCGCTGCTCGTAAATTGCAGGCAGCAGAAAAAACGACGCGAGGCCCGCTCCAAGAGACACCGCCATGGCGGTTCCCATTAAAGGGCGCCATGCTTCCGGTGTCCATGCGCGCTCGCGCACCATTGCTCGAATCGCCAAAACGATTGCCACTGCCGCCACGGAATAATGAACCATCACCGCCGCAGGCAGGTTCGTGAGCCAAGTTGCCGCGAGTGTCAACCCCAACCACATCGTGGGAAGAATAAACGCTCGCCACTTAGCGAGGCCGAATTCTTCTCGCCTTAACGCCGGGCTCTCCGAACGGCCGGAAACCGAATACGTGAGCCGCAAAAGAAACAGCAACGCAAGCGGCAATAAGACCGCTGCCATCAGCTCGGCGTAAGCGCTTCGCCAGTAAACGATCAACAAGTGATAAGGATTCAGCGCATAAAACGCGGCTGCGAAGAAAGCATCCTTCCGGTCGAGCCACTCGCGTGCCAGCCAATACATTGTTCCCGCAGCTAGTGTGAGCACAATCCAGCAATATGCGCCCGGTACCAGCTTCCAGGGCAAAGCAGCGCCCAGCGCCGCCCCCAGCGTCCAGGAAGCGGGCGGATAAAAGACGAAGCGAGGTTCGCCATATCCCCAATGCGCCAGCGCCGCCCAGTGCGGTGACATAATGCCGTGCTTCCATTGGCTTAGGGCATCCATCCACGAATAAACGTGGAATTCAAAATCGTGACCGGAGGGATTGCCTTTCCAGAAAAACGGAGCAAGAGCCAGCAGGCAGATAGCAGCCAGTAGCAGTGCGCGAGAGATCGAATTTCTCAGCAAATGGCCCGTAGCTCCCTACGACACAAGAGAGAATGCGCACACTGAGTGGAATGGCTGCCACACCCAGTGGCGCAGGGCAATTCTATTGCATAAGGAAAATTCGCGGAAAATTAACTGGGGTAAGACTTTTGCGGACGCGTTTCAGCTTAGGCTGTAGTCCAGTTGATGCTATTGACTGGCGCCGACCGGAGTTCGCTGCCGGCGAAGCTCGTTGAGGAACGCTTCTTCCTCCAGTGAATTTCCCGTGCGCAGTAATTCGAGAAGCGGGTCATCCCCATCGTTTTCGGTGTTACTGTGCCGAAAGTCGACTTCGCTAGCGACAAGAGATCGCGGAGACGTTTCCAATTGCGGCGTAGTGCCCGGCTGTCCCGTAAGAAAATCGATAAACTCGCCGACGCTCTTGCGTTGCTCTTCCGTCCGG
>PLBX01000359.1 GCA_003135495.1 Acidobacteriaceae bacterium
GGTCAAATGCGAAATTATTCGGGGGATAATTTGGAAGCGGAATTGGGCGGGGCGGACGAATGCGTCCGCCGCTACGTGAGCAGACTTGCTCATTGCTGTTGCTCGTGTCAGGATTTGGGCGTGAAAATTCTTGCTGCTGTTTTCGTATTGCTGGCGTTGGCGGTATCTGCGTTTGGCGCTGATTGCCCTAGTAATCAACCTAAGACCGAGGCGGCGCTGGTCGAACTCGAACAGAATTGGGCGGCGGCGCTTAGCCGCAAAGATGTTGACGCGGTGGCTTGCATGCTGGCTACGGAGTTTGAGGATGCGGACGTCGATGGGTCGCTGCATTCGCGCAAAGAGACGCTGGAGCACATTCCGCATAAGAAGCCGGGGGTGAATCAGCTTTCGGAGTTGCGCGGGCATGTCGAGGGGAACTCGGGATTCACGCGCGGGCTTGCCACTTTGATGGATGATTCCGGTAAAGTTGTGGCGCGCGTGCGATTCACGGACGTATTTGTTTATCGCGATGGGCGGTGGCAGGCGCTGGCAGGGCAGGAATCGCTGCTGAGCCAGGCTAGCCGTTAAATGCGCGCCGTGGTGCAGCGGGTGAGCCGCGCCGTCGTTCGTGTGGATGGCGAGATCGCGGGCGAGATTGGGATGGGGCTGCTGGTCCTGCTCGGGGTTGGCGCGGGCGATTCGCGTGCCGCGGCGGATTATCTTTCTGAAAAAATAATTGGGCTGCGTATCTTTGAAGATGCTGGCGGCCCGATGCAAGAAAAGAAGATGACTTTGTCGGTGGCGGAAGTGGGCGGGGCGGTGCTGGTGGTTTCGCAGTTCACTTTGTATGGGGATGTGCGGCGGGGGAAGCGTCCGTCGTTTGACTCGGCGGCGGCTCCGGCGGTGGCACGTGAACTTTATGAATATTTTGTGGAGAGGGTGCGGGCGGCGGGTTTGCGCTGTGAAACTGGGCGCTTCCAGGAGACGATGCGGGTGGAGTTGGTGAATGAAGGGCCGGTGACTATTTTGCTGGATTCGGCGAAGGCGTTCTGAGGTGGGGACGCGCTGAATGTCGGGTCTTGGTGTCGTCGTGAGTTAGTACCTATGCATTCGGCGGCTGTGGAGAGAGCAGGGGTCCTTCGACTTCGCATGATCTTCACTTCGTGAAAATCATGCTGCGCTCAGGATGACACGAGTTGGTGGTGAGGAGCGAAGTTTGTGGATTAGCTTGGGACGCGGATAGTTTGGTTTGACCGATTTCCACAACGCACGATAGACTAGATGAGTTTGCCTGTACTTGCGGACCCGTTCTGGGGCCGCGCCGCGTTTCCGGTCACAAGCCGCAGCGGGAAAACAGCAAGCACATTTTTGTTTCTGCCGAGCTGCGCTCGGCTGGACGGGCGAGGGCGCCCGTCCCCACACACGAGCACATTAGTTCGTAGCTTTATTCGTAACCAAGGAGAGTCTATGTACGCGGTGATCCGCGCTGGTGGTAAGCAGTATCGTGTTGCGCCGGGAGATGTGATCCGGGTGGAGACGCCGGAAGACAACGACGGCAAAGTGGAGTTTGGCGACGTGCTGGCGGTTTCGGCGGAGGCGGGAAGCATTGTGCCTCCGGGATCGGGAGCGCTGGTGAGCGGCGAGGTTGTGGAGCACGGACGCGGCGCGAAGATTCTGGTCTTCCACTACAAACGCAAAAAGCAGTACAAGAAGCTGCGCGGGCACCGGCAGAATTATTCCGCGGTTCGGATTACGGAGATTGCGTTTGACGGGCAGTCGTTTAAGGCCCCGGAACTGGAGAAAAAAGAGAAGAAGGTTCGGAAGGCGCCTGAGGGGCAGGAGCACGAGACGCATGGGGAAGTGAAGCGCTCGAAGCGTCCGGGTAAGAAGGCCGTGAAGCACGCGGCGCATGCTTCGGCGAAGAAGAAAGCGCCGAAGAAGAAGGCGGCCAAGAAGAGTAAGAAGAAGTAGAGGTCATTGAGTAGGAGTCCTTCGACTGCGCATGATTTTCACTTCGTGAAGATCATGCTCCGCTCAGGATGACAAGTTATTTGAAATTGAAAATAATTCACTGGCAACTGGCCACTGAGAACTGGGAACTGATTTTATGGCACATAAAAAAGGACAGGGCACTTCACGAAACGGGCGCGATTCTAATGCGCAGCGGCTTGGGGTTAAGGCATTCGGCGGGCAACTGGTTCCGGGCGGGACGATTATTGTCCGGCAGCGCGGGACGCGGGTGAAGCCGGGGCTGAATGTTGGGCGGGGCAAGGATGACACGCTTTTCGCCAAGATCACGGGACGGATTAAGTTCGTCAACAAAGGGGCCATGGGCAAGTTTGTGATGGTCGAGCCCGAAGCAATGGCAGCGGAGTAGGATTTCGCTGTAGAGACGGGGCTTGCCCCGTCTTCTTCGCACGTTGTTTGGTACCGCGGGAGACGCGGCAAGCCGCGTCTCTACAGAAGTTTTAGCCTCGGCTTTGGGTCGAGGCTTTTTCGTTGCGGCGAAATTGCGGAGCTTTGCTCCGCTGGACGGGCGGGACGCCCGTCCCCACACGGACATCCACCACACTGAACTTTATGTTTATTGATGAGGCAAAAATTCGGGTTAAGGCGGGGGATGGCGGGAACGGCTGCATGGCGTTCCGGAGGGAGAAGTTTATTCCTCGGGGCGGACCTTCGGGCGGCGATGGCGGGCGGGGCGGCGATATATGGATGGAGTCGAGCGAGCGGCACAATACGCTGGTGCATTTCCGCTTCAATCCTGAATACCAGGCTGAGCGCGGGCGGCATGGTGAAGGCTCGAAAAAGACTGGGCGCGACGGCGAGGGAATTGTTTTGAAGGTTCCGGTCGGCACGATCGTTTACGACGAAGACACAGGCGAGAAAGTGCACGATTTTTCTCGGGCGGATGAACGCGTCGTGATTGCGCGCGGCGGGCGCGGTGGGCGGGGCAATGCACAATTTGCTACGTCAACGCATCAGGCTCCGCGCGAGCATGAGGATGGGCGGCCGGGAGAAGAACGTAATTTTCGGCTGGAGTTGAAACTGCTGGCGGATGTGGGGCTGGTGGGGTATCCGAATGTTGGCAAGTCGACTTTAATTTCGCGCATTTCGGCGGCGCGGCCGAAGGTTGCGGATTATCCCTTTACTACGCTGGAGCCGAATCTAGGGGTTGTGCTCGCGGGTGAAAAGGGGAAAGAAGACAGTTTCGTGGTCGCCGATATTCCTGGATTGATTGAAGGCGCGCACAAGGGGTCGGGCCTGGGCACGCAGTTTTTGCGGCATATTGAGCGGACGCGGTTGCTGGTGCACATGGTGGATGTCTCGGACGGCAGCGGGCGCGATGACGTTATTAAAGATGTGGATGTGATTCGCGGGGAGTTGGAGAGTTTCGGCGCTGATCTAGAAAAGAAGCCGACCCTGATGGTGGCATCGAAGATCGATGTGGCGAATCCGGAGAAGCTGAAGAAGCTGAAGCAGTGGTCGACACGGAAGAAGTTGAAGCTGTATCCGATTTCGGCGGTGACGGGCGAGGGGATTGAGAAGCTGAAATACGCGATGGCGGAGGAAGTGGACAAGGTGCGGAAAGAGCTGGCGGCTGAAGCTGAGGAGACAAAGCTCGATAGGTTCATCGGGTAGAGCGATCGCCTCGATCAAGGATTGCGATGCTCTCGTCGCGACCGGACGGCTACCATAGGAAGTCAAAATCCCCGCCCCGTGTCTGCAAAAAGCGCAGACACAGGGACGGGGCACCCTTTTTTGGTGCTAGAATTTTGCTATCTTCTTATCTTTATCTGTTGACCCTGAACTCTGACTGGATTCTGATTTGATCGAACTTGCACCCTCGATACTCTCGGCGGACTTCGCCCATCTAGCGGATCAGGTGGACAGAGCTACGGAGGGTGGTGCCAGCGTTATCCATGTCGACATTATGGATGGGCATTTTGTGCCCAATTTAACGATCGGGCCTCCGGTGGTTAAATCGTTGCGACGGGCAACCCAGTTGCCGCTGGATTGCCATCTGATGATAGAGAATCCCGATCAATATATTGCTGACTTCGCGGAGGCGGGAGCGGACTGGATTTCCGTGCATCAGGAGGCGTGCCGGCATTTGAATCGGACGCTGCACCTGATCAAGAGCCATGATTGCCTCGCGGGTGTGGTGATTAATCCTGCCACTCCGGTGGCGGCTTTGAGCGAAGTGCTGGACGTTGTCGACTATGTGCTGGTGATGAGCGTGAATCCGGGNNCACAAGATGCGGAAGCTGGCGGAGATTCGCGCGCTGCGAGGGTATCAGTTCCGCATTGAAGTGGATGGTGGAGTGGGATTGGACACGGTGGGAGAAGTGGTGCGGGCTGGGGCGGAAGTTCTGGTGGCGGGAAATGCGGTGTTTGGGAAGGGCGATGCCAGGGTGAATGCGGCGGCGTTGCTGGAAGCGGCGCGCAGCGCTAGCTTGCAAAGAGTATAGTATCGGAGCTTCGCTCCGTTGGACGGGGCGTAGCCCCGTCACCACACAGGTTTTGGATATGAGGTTTTTATATGCGTCGTAATTTTATTTACTTATTTTTCGCACTACTGTTGGCGATCACGGTTGGGTGCACTAATAAGANNCTGCAGACGCTGATCAACACCTATCCGGATTCGGAGTTTGTCGCGCGGGCGAAGCTGGCGGTGGCGGATTCGTGGTATGCCGAGGGCGGAACCACGGCGATGCAGCAGGCGGAAATTGAGTACAAGGATTTCGATACCTTTTTCCCCAACATGCCGGAAGCGGCNNNTGATTCAGGAGTATCCGGACAGCAAACTGGTGCCGCAAGCGAAGCAGCGGCTGCGCGAAGTTCAGGAAGTTTTGGCGGAACGCGAGTTCCAGATTGGGCGGTTTTATTATTTAAAGCTGGCATATCCGGCGGCCATCGCGCGGCTTAAGACGCTGGTTGACCGTTATCCGCTATACAGCGGTGCCGATCAGGCGTTGTATTTGCTGGGACAAGCGTACGAGGGTGAGATTGAAGTCGTGCGGAAAAATGGGCGGATGAATGAAGTCGCCAAAGGCAAGATGATCGACGGCCTTCTGAAAGAGGCGGCCGATGCCTACGGCAAAATTATCCGGCGGTACCCGGCAATGGACCGGGCGGTTGATGCGAAGGCTCGGCTGGAGGCGCTGAAGCAGCCGGTGCCGCGTCCGACGAAGGCGATGCTGGCACAGAATAAGCAAGAAGTGGCGAGCCGGCAACCGGCTAGCGCGGTGGCGAGCGTAATGGTGAATTTCGAGAAGCATCCAGACGTGGCGAAGGCC
>PLBX01000056.1:0-137 GCA_003135495.1 Acidobacteriaceae bacterium
GGAATCTGCAATCCCGCCACCGACGAACTGATTCTCGGATCGCGCGATACGGGCGTGACCTACAACGGCAAGCCCGCCGCCCCCAGCCAGCGAAAAGATCTTCACGGCGCTCTCGTCCTCGCCAGCCGCAGCGAGGT
>PLBX01000056.1:152-2552 GCA_003135495.1 Acidobacteriaceae bacterium
ACCTTTACACTGGTCCCAAAAAATGAATGGGACGTTGCCGCCGGTGCGGCGCTGGTCGAAAGTGCCGGAGGATGGGTGCTCAAGCTGGATAACTCACCTTTGCGCTGTAATCAGAAAAATCCTCTGATCACGGGTCTGTTAGCGGGAGCGCCTTACTTACGCGATCCGCTGCTTGCTTTGCTGGACCGCCATTCGCAAGCGCTCGCTGGGGAGAAGCGCTCATAAAAACTTGAGTTGCTTTCCTCCGATTTTTTGCACCGGAAAATCGATGGAAAAGCGATTGGAACCGGCTGCCGACTGCAGGCGAGATCCCGAATTCTGGATTGCGCGAACACAATTCGCCATAGCCTTAGCTGCGAACTAGCTGCAAACTTCGAAAATACATGGCTCTACCAAGCATCGTCTTCCTGATGTATCACGAGCTCGAACTGGCTGGACGAAAGCTCTGCCAGTCGGACCCGGGCTATGTCCGCTATATTCTCCCGGTCGAAGCTTTCCGCGAACAAATGGATTGGCTCAAGCAATCCGGCTGGGGCGGATTAAATGTCACCGAAGCGCTGCGTTATCCCGCCGGTCGCAACGTCTGCATCACCTTCGACGATGGCTGCGAAACTGATCTAATTGCGGCTGCTCCTGTGCTGCGCGAGTTCGGCTTCAACGCCACTTTTTATCTCACCGCCGGCTTCCTCGGAACTCCTGGCTTTCTCAATGCCCATCAGGTGCGCGAACTCGATGCCCAGGGTTTTGAGATTGGCTGTCACTCCATGACCCATCCTTACCTCCCAGATCTGCCCGATCAGGAATTGAAGCGCGAAATCGTCGACGCTAAACTTCAAATCGAAAACATTGTCGGCCATCGCATCGATCACTTCTCCTGTCCCGGAGGACGCTACGATCAGCGCACCCTGAAAATGGCTCAGCAAGCCGGATTCGTCTCGGTTGCGAACAGCGAGTTTTATGCGAACTGCCCCGCCACCAGCCCCTACGAACTCGGACGCATAGCAATGCTCCGCGACCTCCCAATCGAGAAATTCACCGCCGCCTGCCAAGGCCAAGGATTATGGAAGAAGCGCCTCGAATACCAAGCCCGTCGCGGAGCCCAGAACGTATTAGGAAATCACGCCTACGATCAACTCCGGGCAGTTCTGTTGGGCAGACATCGGGGATAGCGTTTTGCGATAGGCCGCTGATTTGTAGCGGCTTTTGGTTGCCCTCTGGGAAGCATACGATAGAGCCCGAGGGCGGAAAGAGCAGCGTACAGTGAGATGGTTTCGTGTCAGAAAAGCTAAGTCAACCCGCGCTATCGTCAGCACTTCGAGGAACTGGGCGTTGAGATCGTCCGCGCGTACTTTACCCAGCCGATTGGCGTCGTTGTGTGGGAAGACGGCGGTGGAAAGTGGACAGTACAGGCTTTGCGGGAACCCATGCAATTGTGGCTCCGGGAACAATATGACCGCACTGAGCGAAAAGAAACGTGGCTTATAACGATGGAGATAGCGATTACGATACTTGTTGCCGCGGAACTCTTCATGTCAGTCCTAGATTTTTGTTGTCGCAATTCAAGGTAGCCCACTACCAACTGATTGGTAGAGTCCTGATTTTGCAGCAGGCGCACCCTACTGAGAGGGCTCCCAGAAACAAAAGTAAGCAGTAAAAATGGCGCTGAGGACTCATCCATGACCGTGGAAGGTCTAAAAGTAATATTTGATTGGATTGCTGTCATTCTCCTGTTTCTGACATTCGCTGCAGGAGTCGGCGTTCTCATTACCGGGAACATCATCAACGAACGTCAAGGACAGCAACTTCGCCAATTTGACAAAGACCTTACGGGGGCTAAGACAGAACTCAGCAAACAGCAGGAACGCGCCGCAGACGCGGACGCACGAGTCGCTGGCCTAGAGCAGGATGCTGCGAGCGCTAAAACAGAGATGGCAAAGCAGCAAGCAAGGGCTGCGACTGCGGAACGTAGTCTTTTAGAACTCCGGCAGAAAATTAAGGGGCGGACATTGACTGCAGAGCAAAAACAGGAGTTTATCGCCCTTACGAAGAACATACCAAAGGGGCCGCTTAGTGTTACTGCAATGGATGGCGATCCAGAATCGATAGCTTTTGCAAAACAACTAGTTGCAATGTTCAAGGATGCGGGCTGGAATCCAGACTTCGGTTCTATAACGTTGGTAGGAGCTACTCCCGTGGGATTGGACCTCACGGTTCCTTCAAAGGCACCCGTAGGGCAGGGTTCGCCTCTGTACCACGCTGCCATACTCGAAAAGGCCCTTGAGACGATCGGCTTTCCCACAGATACAGACGAGAACCGGGATCTCAAGGTCGGCCAAGCCATTCTGGTGGTTGGCCATAAGCCCTGACCGCAAATCAGGATACTACCGACTGATTCGGCCA
>PLBX01000288.1:0-1452 GCA_003135495.1 Acidobacteriaceae bacterium
GCGCCATTCATATTCATGCCACTGATGTTCATGGCGCCCACGGCACCGAGAACTGGATTCGCGCAATCCTTTTTCTTGGGATCGAGTTGTTTGGCGTAGAGGCGGTTGATCACGGAATACTCGACCTCGTTGGTGTTGGTGAGGACGTCGGTGGCATCCATCCGCAGGATGTCAGCAAAATTGTTGATTCCGGTTACGTAGTCGTANNCGCGGTTCGATGACGTGCTTCCACTTGTGGTGAAGGAAGGGGCGATCGAATACGCGCGACAGTGGCGGAGGGCGTAACTCGACTGAAGTTTCGAGTGACTTGCGGTTAATCATGTCGTCTTCGGCTCGTTCCGTTGCCGCTGCCAGGGCTGCGTTGTACTGTTCGGTGTAGAGCGTATCGCGGAGAGTAAGTGCGGAACGAAAAGACCATCCCCTCCATTGAGCAGGCAAGATCAGGGAAGGGGCCAAGTCAAACCTGCCGACGAGAGGGCCGGTGTTGAAGCCGATCTGGCGGCGTTGCAGACCTTCGGCTGCGCTGGTGAAGGACCAATAAAATGGAGTGTTTCCCCACTGCCGTTCCTCGCCGGAGGCAAAGAAACTTGGGGTGTGCAGAATGCGGACCAGTTGATTCTGAGATTCGAGGCCGCAGTTGAAAATGGCGGGATCGCAGACCTCGAAATTCTGGTAGCGCTCAGCCAAGCCGTTGAAGTGATATCCGTTGGTGGTGTTGGAAAGAAATACTTGCGATTTCACTTCGGAGTTGATGGCTTGCGTGTATACGTCGGTGAAGGCGAGGCGAAAGATGAAGGAGCTTAAGTAATCGATATTGGCGACGCCGCGGAAGTCTCCAACGGGATGCTCGGCAACCATGCGGACGTCTTCGCCGCCCTGATTCTGTGGGGGATAGCCAATGCCGCGATCGAGCATGCCGGTGTAGCCGATGAATAGATACGACGCCTCGCTGGGGCGATAGCGGAATTGGCCTTGTTCGGCCCAGCCACGCTTGGAGTAATACTCGGTGCCGACTGTGGCATCGGCGCTGCGATTGATGGCCCAATAGGCGGATTCGCCGACGATATATCCCTTGGTGTTGGAGTCGCCTATGCTGGGGATAAAGAATCCGCTCTGGCGCTGATTTTTCTGGACTGGATGGGTCACGAACGGAAAATAAAATACGGGGATGCCGTCCACATCGAATTTGCTGTAATAGATTTTGGCGGTACTGTCGACATCCACGGAGATGCGGCGGGCGCTAAATTGCCATTTTGGGTGGGGCAATTCGCATGTGGTCACGGTGCCGTGCCGTACCAAATAGTGATCGGGTCCGTGTTTCTCCACAATTTTTCCGGTGAAGGCGAAGGGATTGGTGGTAGTGAGCATGAAGCGGGTTTTGTGGATGGGAAAGCCTACGGTTCCGATGGCGTTATAAAAGGTTCCGACCTCAGTATTGATGTTGTAGGTACC
>PLBX01000288.1:1472-7013 GCA_003135495.1 Acidobacteriaceae bacterium
TAAGTGCGATAGTAAAGTTCACTTTTGCCGCGAAGATGGTAGATCTCGCCATCCTTTTCCTGCTCTATGGCTCGCATCGTCACATTTTCCCGACGCTTGGGAGTCGGCGCGGGGGGCGGGGACGGAGACTCGGAATCGGGGGGAAGGGTCTGGCTGGTAACTATCCCGGCTGCGAGAAGCAGATGACAGAGCAACGCGGCCGTGATAAAGATTCGAGAGCGGGTGATCATTTGCAGTTGGATGCGCACAGTTGATGCGCAAGGTCGCTTGCTGTCCTCAGCCGGTCTGCCAGCAGGAATCAATCGACCTTAGCACGCGAACGGCAGGAGAGGCAAAGCTGCGCTTGATTGGGGGATTGGTGGTAAAGGGCTTTAACCACCAAGGGCACGAGAAGGCACACCAAGGGAAAAACGCTATTTGGGGTAAACCTCTTTTGTTTTTGCCTCTGCGATTGAAAACCTTACCACGGGGAGCACAGAGATACAGGGGTCACAGGGAAGATTCGAATTACTGATTGAGATCCGAAGATTAGGCTGGATGGATGACTACCGTATCGACAAACTTTTCGCCCGACGACAATTCCGGCATGCCAGTGCCGCTCGGTGGCGATGGTGTCGAGTCTGGGTTGGGCTCTTCTTCTTCTGAGGGCGGAGAGTCATCTGGGGCGGACGGTCGCGGTGAAGATTCCTGGCGGGGTGAACTGGCGGATCGCTTGCAGCGCTATCGTAGCCGGCGCAAGCCGAGAGGTCCACGCTACCCGTCGCTGCTTTTGCCTTTTGACTCGCCAGAAAGTCGAATTCGTTCTGCTCCTGCTCCTGCTCCTGTCTCGGGATCAGGCGGCAACTTGGCGGCGCACGGGTCGGTTGCGGAAGATTGGATTTCCAGGGCCGAGCCTCGGAGTTCGTCGGCTTCATTGCAGTCGCCGTTGCAGTCGTCATTGTCATTGCGGTCGCTGGCTCAGCCGGAAGTTCGAGAACGTGGATCGGATTCAGATTCCGAGCAAGTGCAAGTGAATGAAGCGCAGGGCAAGATACTGGAGTTTCCACGTTCGGCGGCGATTCCGATATTCATTGCCAGCGAACTGGCCGACCCGGTCATGGATCGTCCGCGGATCGTGGAGGCGCCGGAGGTTTTGCCTCCTCCCCCAGCTTTGGGGGGAATGCTGATTGAGCCTACCCGGCCGTCGGCTGATAAACGGCGCAGCGATGATATCTTGTGTGCGCCCGCTTCGATCGTCCGAAGGGGACTGGCTGCGCTGGTGGACGGGGGCATAGTTGGAGTGTCCGTGGCGGCGTTTGCAGCATTATTTTTGCGTGTAAATCAGATGACCAACCTTGGTCTTGTGTTTGTAGGGACACTGGGAGCGGTGGCGGTGCTGCTGTGGATGGCTTATGAATTTCTGTTCGTTGTTTATACCGGTTCGACGCCGGGACTGCGTGCGGCGAAGTTGCAGTTGACGCGATTTGATGGAAAGCCCGTCAGTCGGCGCACACGACGGTGGCGCGTGCTGGCATCATTTCTTTCTGCGTTTTCCGTCGGGCTGGGCTATGTCTGGTGTTTTTTGGACGAGAGTGGAATGTGCTGGCATGATCGCATTACACACACGTATTTGCGGGTATTGGTGGGCAAATGATTGGGGCGCTGTCGAAGTGGGTGGGATTGCTATTGCGGCTTGCATGCGTAATAAAAGCCCCGGCCGTTGATCGACCGGGGCAACGATTGGTTAAGCAAATTAACTCACGGTAGGCGCGGAGTGGGGTTCACACTCGCCGCCGCAGCAGCCGGTGGAGGCCTTAGCGCTCCGGGCGCAGCTTTTGCCTTCACAGCAGCCCTTGCCTTTTGCGCAGCATCCATCTTTCTTGCACTCTTTCATTGCGGCATTCATGGTTTTGCTGTCGCAGCAAGGCTTGCCGTCATTCATTTCACATTTGTTTTTAGCTTTGCTTTCGACTTCGCTGCCGGAGGGCGTCGACTCTTTGGCGGCGGCATCGGGTGTGGCATGGTGACAGCAACTTGTTCCGGCCTTGTCGGCGGTGTTGCGATGGCAGCAACTGTTGGCTTGAGGCGCGGGAGTCGAGTTGGGTGTGGTTGAAGTGGATGGACTTTCCTGGGTCCAGCCGATTAGCGAGAGTGCCAGAACTAGAGTAAATAATCTGTATTTCATAAATGCTCCTTATCAATATCGATAGAGAATTTAAAGGCACGGCCAGAAAGGCCGCCGAAGCGAGGATTTCAGGAGGAGGGATCTAAACGCGGAGAACCATTCCGAGATCGACGCCCAGAGAGCGGAATGAAACAGCGGTCGAATGAGAAAAAGTTGATTCCGCACGAGGCGGGGTGACAACGACATTCAGAGCTACGACTGCCTGGGAACGGCTGCTGCCGTTAGGGACAGGTGATGGCACATTCTGCGGGCCGTGCTGAAAGCAGCAGCGATGATCTTCCAAACAGGAGATGGAGTCGGCCGGGAATGCGCCCTGGTGGTGTTCGCTTTTGCCAACTTCGGGACAGCAGGAATGCAGCGATGCGGTTGGAGAATTGCCGGCGACGCTGGAGATGTGGTGAGCACGCATGGCCAGCATGGGAGCAAACGCCATTTCGGTCCAGGCGATAATGACGAACAGCAGCGCCGTCGCGATGGTATTCCTTCGCATGGAGTTAATTTTGGGGGGTGGGCCGCAACGGGGCTGTGACGGCAGGCACAGGGTTTGGTGATTGCTGTCGGGGCGGCTTGGATGTATGTCGATGGGGTCAGATTAGGTTTTCTAGGGCTGTCCGTAAGTCACGATATTGAAAGCTATAACCGCTCGATTGTAGTTTTTGGGGCTCGACGCGCTGGCTGGAAAGAAGGATCTCGTCGGCGGCCATTCTGCCAAGGGCCAGGTGAAGGGCGAATTTGGGGACGGGAAAAAATGCGGGACGATGGAGCGTAGAGGCTAAAATCTTGGTGAACTCGGCGTTGCGCGCGGGATTCGGCGCCACCAGATTTACCGGACCGGAGAGTTCCGCAGTATTTATGGCATGGCGAATTCCTCCGACGATGTCGTCGACGTGAATCCAGCTCAGCCATTGTTGGCCGGAGCCGATGCGGCCGCCGAGTCCGAGTTTGAAGGGCTTGAGCATACTGGAGAGCGCGCCGCCTTGGTTGCTGAGCACGACGCCGATTCTCACGTTGACGGTGCGGATGCCGGCATCGGATGCGGTGCGAGTTGCGGATTCCCACTCGCTGCAGACTTCGGGCAGGAAGCCTTGGCCTGAGGGACTATCTTCGCGCAAAATCTCGTCGCCACGATTGCCGTAGAAACCGATGGCGGAGGCGGAGATTAATACGCGAGGCTTCGGGTCAGTTTGAGCCAGTGCTGACGCGAGGTTGCGGGTCCCTTGAGCACGGCTGTCTAAGATCGCTTTCTTTTTTGCCGGAGGCCAGCGTCCGACAACAGTTTCGCCGGCGAGGTGGATGACGGCGTCGAAACCGGCGACCGCTGCGGGGAATAACGGCGTGAGCGGGTCCCATGAAATTTGCGTTGCATCTCTAGCCGGGCTGCGCACGAGGCGTACGATCTCAACTTCGCCTTGGTCGAGTTGAGATTTGAATGAATGCGAGAGCGCCTGTCCAATCAATCCCGAGGCACCGCTTAGTAGAAGTCTTTGCAATCTACCAGCCCACTTTCTTGCCTTTGTTCTGCTCGTCGAGCCATTGCTTTAAAGGGGCGAAGTATTCGAGGAGCGCGGTGCCGTCGGTTTGGCGCTCTCCGGTTAGAACTTCGAGGGCGTCTGGCCACGGCTTGCTTTGGCCCATTTCCAGCATCTTGTTGAATTTTGCTCCGGCTTCTTTGGAGCCGTAGAAAGTGCAGCGATTGAGCGGGCCTTTGTAGCCGGACTCGCGGCAGAGGGCGCGGTAGAACTGGAACTCAAGGATGTGGGCGAGGAAATATCTGGTGTAGGGGACGTTGGCGGCTACGTGGTATTTCGCTCCGGGATCGAAATCGGCTTCGCTGCGGGCTACGGGCGGAGCGACGCCTTGATACTTGAGGCGGAGATTCCACCATGACTGGTTGTAGTTTGCGGGAGTGATTTCGCCGGAAAATACTTTCCAGCGCCACTGATCGATCATCAATCCGAAGGGCAGAAAGGCTACGCGGTCGAGGGCCTGCTTCAGGAGTTCGGGAATGTCATTGCTGGCGGGCGGGACATTTTCGAGCAGGCCGACTTTGTGCAGGTATTCAGGGGTGATGGCAAGGGCTATGGCGTCTCCGATGGCCTCGTGGAAGCCGTCGTTCGCTCCGCTCTTGAATAAGAAAGGCTGATCTTTGTAGGCGCGCTGGTAGAAGTTGTGTCCGAGTTCGTGGTGAATGGTGACGAAGTCGGTGCCGCGCACTTGAATGCACATCTTCACGCGCAGATCGTCCATGGTGTCGAGATCCCAGGCGCTGGCGTGGCAGACCACTTCGCGATCGGCGGGCTTGGTGAAGAGCGAGCGCTCCCAAAAAGTTTGGGGAAGAGGCGCGAAGCCCATGGAGGTGAAAAAGCCTTCGCCGTATTTGACCATGCCCTTGGCGTCGAGATTTTTCTTCTTGAGCAATTCGGTGACGTCGACGCCCTTGTCTTCTTTAACGCCGAGAAGATCGTAGATATTTCCCCACTGCTGGGCCCAGGGATTGCCGAGCAGGTGCGCGGGAATCGGGCCGGTCGGCGGAACTACGTTGGGACCGTATTTTTCTTCCAGTTTCCAGCGGACGAAAGTGTGCAGCGCTAGATAGAGCGGCTTCACCTGATTCCATAGGCGCTCCAGATCTGCGGAAAATTCGTCGGGCGGCATGTCGTAGTTGGAACGCCATAGTGCGCCGGTGTCTTTGAAGCCGATTTCGCGCGCGCCTTGATTGGAGAGAGCGACGAAGCGGGAATAGCGCTGGCGCATGGGCGGAGCGATGGAGTGCCATCCTTGCCAGACTTCTTTTAGTTCGTCTGGATTATGGCTGGTGGACATTATTTTTTCGATAGCGGTGATATCGAGACATTCGCCGTTCTTGCGGCAGTATTTGCCCTTGCCATAATCGCCATCGAGCGACACGCCGATCTGGGTCATCTCGCGACGCAGTGCGGGATCATTTGGCGCGGGAGCATTGAGCGAAAGTCTCAGCAGCTTAAATTTTCTGGCCAAGTCGGAGGGGAGTTTGAGACCCTCGAAACGCTTGGACTGTTCGACTAGCTGGGTGGTCAGGGCGGTTAGTTGATCGATGGCGTCAGCAGCGAGGGCCTGGGTGTCGTCGGTGATGAAATTTTCCTGGACCCAGGTGGCGCGACTGACTTTGACGCTCATGTCGGCTAGCTGGGCCTCGGCTTGGTTCATGAATTCCTGGGCTTCGGCGGGGGTAGGGGCGGCGGTTTGGGCGTATGCGTCTGTTTGAAGAAGATTCATGGCAAGAAATAAGAATACGAGAACTAGGGGATTCATGACACCTCTGGGGAAACTGTTCGAATAGTTCTCTGTTTCCCTACGGTTTTAAAAATCTTTACCACAGGGGGCACAGAGAGACAGGG
>PLBX01000170.1 GCA_003135495.1 Acidobacteriaceae bacterium
CACTAAGGTCCACGAAGGAAAAGCTCTAAGCCTGATCTTCAACTGATGCTGAATCATGGGCAATCGCCCCTTATAATTCTGCCTGGAGGCTTCATGCCAGGATGGGGAACGGGTAGCTTCGAGAACGAAGACGCGCAGAATTTCCTCGCTGGCCTGAATTCGAAGGAACCTGAAGTTCTTAAGCAGATATTTGTCGGGGCTGTCGATGGAAACGATTATTTGAATTCCTCGGAAAGCAGTGACGTGGTGGTGGCTGCAGAGATCGTCGCCACTGCGAACGGAAAGCCCCCTCAGGCAGTACCACCCCAGATTGTGGAATGGATCGGTAAAATCGAGGGTTCGCCCAGTTCCGAGATGAACGAGATGGCCCGCTGCGCCGTGGAAAAAGTGCGCGCCAACTCTGAACTTAAAGACCTGTGGCTTGAGGCGGAGGGGTTGAATGAATGGAGCGCGACGCTTCGGGATCTGGAACGACGACTCGGCGAATGAAATTGCTCGGCGGAGAGTCGGGCGTCACTCTCGCGCGGCTTAGCTTCGCATTGCTGTTTAGCAGATTGCTGTTAGCAGGACGGGCGAGGACGCCCGTCGCTCCATTTTAGAGGTCCCGCTTACGTCACAATTGGTCTTAGTCCGCAGCAACGCCGGCATTTGCGCGTTCAAGTTCGGCGGCGTTCTTCTCCGCCTGCTGCAAGCGTAGAGCGCGGTTTGACGGCAGCCCGGCGTCGCGAATTTTATAAAGCAATGCGCGATAGCTGATGCCAAGGGTACGTGCCGCCTGTTTGCGGTTCCAGTGATGGTGTTGCAGTACCTTCAGAATGACCTTGCGTTCGAGGTCGCGCACGCATTGGCGGGTAAGTTTCTTCAGTGAAATTGGACCATCCAAGGAAATCTCAGGGCTGAAAAATTCGGGCTCGCGTTGCACCAGGTCAGCCGTAATGACTTCTTCCTGGCCCAGGATCACGTAGCGCTTGATGAGATTTTCGAGTTCGCGAATGTTGCCTGGCCAGTGATATTTCTGAAGCACGGCCAGCACTTCGCTCGACAGCGGCCGCGCCCGGCAATTGAATTTGCGATTGTAATATTCCAGGAAATAATGGCATAGATCTTCGATGTCGCCGCGGCGCTCGCGTAGCGCGGGCATGCGAAGGTTAACAACGTTGATGCGGTAGTAGAGATCCTGGCGGAAAGTTCCAGATTCAATCTCGGAGTCCAGGTTTCGGTTGGTCGCGCACACGACGCGCACTTCAACCTTTTTATCTTCCTGCGCGCCGATACGGCAAAACTGGCCGTCTTGCAGAAGCTGCAAGAGCTTCGATTGCAAGGAGAGATCGAGTTCCGAAATTTCGTCAAGGAACAGAGTTCCGCGGTGCGCGAGTTCCACGCGACCCGGTTTCGATCCGACCGCACCTGTAAAGGCTCCGCGTTCGTAGCCGAAGAGTTCGCTTTCAAGCAAGGTTCCTGGAATGGCTGGGCAATTGACCTTCACATACGGCCCTGTCTTCCACGGCGACAAAGCATGAATTAGGCGGGCAAAGATGTCTTTACCGGTGCCGCTCTCGCCTGTAATGAGGACGGGAACATTGGCGGCCGCCACTCTGCGTAGCCGGGAACGAAGAGCCTGCATGGCTTCCGAGTGACCGAAAATAATATTGTCAGGGGGAACTTCGCCGAGCGACTGCGATAGCAGGTTAACCGAGAGTGTCGTCATAAGACTGAATGCCCCGTGCGGGGATTAATCCATCCGCATGCACTAAAAGTGCATCCCAAGCACCAAACCGGGGAAGAGAGCCGAGCGAGACGACTAAGCTTTTTAAAGGCTCGACTTATGAATGGCTTAGAGGGATCATACCGTAAAAGTGATCGTTGGCGGCATAGCACCAAAGTGCCACGGGATGATCGGGCACGGGAGGGTAAAACAATTCACACTGCGGAAGTGGTTTTTCTCAAGGGCTTCCGGGGAACGGTCGCAGTGTTCGTGGTTAGGGCGCGGGAAAACTTCAATCCAGACAGATGATGGTCATCGAGGTGCGTTACCCAGACGGCCTTAGCGTGTATGACTCGCGAAGAGTTCTTCATAGCGACTGCGGAGCTTATTGGGGCGCTGGGAATTTCGAGGGAAATTAGCGCCGATTTGGGCAAAGGACGCCTTGAAACTACCATGGCACCCCCTGGAGAAATGTTGATTGCGGTGGCGAACTCCAGCGATTCTCGGCCGTTTCCGTCACGGCTTCGGACAAAAACCGGAATGGCGAGGTTTAATCGTGCCCACTTGCGTTGTTCCTTCTTCGATAAGCTAACAGGCACGTATGTTAATCCCTTCGTTTCAGGTATAAACCAGCAATACCGCATCTGAGGTGCCAAACTCCGTGACTGACACGAAGAGGCCATCGAATCGTTGAGAATAGGCTCTGAGCAATGTCCGAACTGGAATTAGCGGCTGCGCTGTTTGGCGCTTTTGACCGTGGGTCATTATTGAAAAGTGCAACATTTTATCCTTCGCAGTCTCAAAAACGGGTTTCCGATTGACATGATAGAAGGGGTGAAATAGGATCAATTTACCCCACGTTCTGAAGGTAGTCCCCTCCCCAAAAGCGAGTAAAAACTCTCGATGGCTTCCGCGTCCGATAAAAGTCCAGTCGCATTGCGTGGCAATGCTTTAAAAAACTCCATGCCTGCCAATGCCTCGTCGACAGAACCCACGATCCCCGTGGGAGAGAATGTCGCAGAAGAGCTCGAACAGCTTCGCGACCGTTTCCGTAAGACGACCAACGCCCTAGCCTCGGCCGCGCACGATCTCAAGACTCCTTTGGCGATACTCAACGGTTACGTTGAACTTCTGCAAAGTCAGAAACTGGGGCCGCTGAATGAGCGCCAGCGCGAAGTTATGGGTGATATGTTCTTAAGCGGCCAGCGCTTACAGCAGTTCATTCAGGACTTCCTGACCTTTAGCGTGCTGGAGACCGGCGAACTTCGCATGCAGTATATAGAGGGGGACATCAACGCCTGTCTCTCGGAAGTTTGCCGGCTTTGGTCCGGGCGATTTCAAGATCGCGGTCTGGCACTGTATTTTTTAGCGAACGATAAGCTGACGCCGCTTGCGTTTGACGGGCCGAAGATCCAACGTGTGGTGTCGAATCTTCTGGAGAACGCATCCAAGTACACGACGCAAGGTGGCACGGTGTGGCTCCATGCCGAACCTCATATGTGGGAGCGACGCAGCGTCAGCAACTCATCGACTGGCAGAGAGCGCCGCCGCCAGTCGTTGAATCTGCCTAACTCCGTGAAAGTGAGCGTGGCCGATACGGGGCCTGGAATCCGGCCGGAGTTCCATCTGGAGATATTCGATGATTTTTTTCGCTTGCCAGGCAGCGAGTCGGCTGAGGGTATGGGCCTTGGACTGGCTATCGCCCGCAGATTGCTGCAGGGAATGAGCGGCAAGATCTGGGTGGAAAGTGAACCGGGCGCTGGTTGCAAGTTTTCTTTTCTTATTCCTATCAAACCAATTGTAGGTACTCCGCCGCGAGGAACTAAATGAGCGAAACCGCCAACATTTTGCTGGTGGATGATGAACCGGGAATGCTGCGATACATTCGCACGCTTCTGGAAGTGGATGAGCATAAAGTGCAGACGGCGAGCACCGGCGAAGAGGCGGTGGAGCGCGTCCAAAAGGGCTTTCACCCGGATTTGGTATTGCTCGATCTGCTTATGCCCGGCATTGACGGCCTGCAAACTCTGGAGCAGTTGCGCAAGCTGAAGCCGGGACTGAAAGTGGTAATGCTCTCCTGCGTGAATGACACGCGCAAGGTTGTGCAGGCCATGCGACTGGGGGCCGTGGATTATTTGACCAAGCCTTTTCAGAAGGCCGAACTCGATGCGGTGATTGCGCAATGCATTGGCACGGCGAAGGGTGAGAGCTACGCGGGTGAAGTCGAAGAACTTTGCGACGACGTATTTTTTGTCGCGGCTAGTCCGGCGATGAAGAAGATTCGTTCGCAGGCGGCGCTGGTTGCGAATGTCGAAATCCCGGTGCTTTTGCTGGGTGAGAGTGGGACGGGCAAGGAGGTGCTCGCTCGGCTGATTCACAAACTTTCGCCGCGCGCTCATCGGACCTTTCTCAAGGTGAACTGTGCGGCAGTGCCTGCCGATCTTCTGGAAAGCGAACTTTTCGGCTACGAAGCGGGAGCGTTTACGGGCGCCACGCATCCTAAACCGGGTAAATTCGAACTTTGCAATAAGGGTACGATTCTGCTCGACGAAATCGGCGAGATGCCTCCG
>PLBX01000443.1:0-3039 GCA_003135495.1 Acidobacteriaceae bacterium
GTCGCTGCACACCAACAGCTTCGACGAGGCGCTTGCGCTGCCGACCGAAGCGGCCGTCAGGACCGCGCTGCGCACGCAGCAGATCATCGCCTTCGAATCCGGAGTTGCTCAAACCGTCGACCCGCTCGGCGGAAGCTATTTCGTCGAAAAGCAAACCCTCGACATGGAAAAGGGCGCCTTCGATTATTTCGAGAAGCTCGACCAAATGGGAGGCATGGTCAAAGCCATCGATCGTGGCTATCCGCAAAAAGAAATTGCCGAGGCCAGCTACCAGTACCAGCGCGCAGTTGAAGCCAACGAGAAGATTACGGTCGGCGTAAATGATTTCGTCATCGAAGAAGAGTCGCCGAACATTCTGTACATTGGCGAAGAGGTTGCGCGCGCTCAAGAGAAGAAACTCAAAGCCTTGCGCGCCCGCCGTTCTAACGAAGAAGTATCTCGCCGCCTCGACGCTCTAAAGCAAGCTGCCGCTAAAACTCCCACAGCCGGCACCAACGGAAATATCTCCGACGCTAACACCATGCCCTACATCGTCGATGCCGTGCGCGCCTACGCCACCGTCGGCGAAATCTGCGAAGCCTTGCGCCAGGTTTACGGAACCTACACAGAAGTTAGCGTAACCTAGTCCGACGATCATCTATTCTGTAATGTCATTTTACCGTCAAACTTGAGGTTGCAAATTGCAACCTCAAGTTGTGAAAGGCCCTGTCTGACGGCGGCTTTGACGTATTTACCATGTCGAAAAACGACGCTTTTTCGGATCGCGGCCGAACAGAACCGAACGAACTCGAATTCATCACATTTGCGAAGTTCGCCCATCACAGCCAAAGGTCGATACATTCCTTAAACTCGACCGATGCGTGTAGCTTCGATAAAACTCGATCCAAAGAAACCAATACGCCGCAAACAAGCCAAGGCAGCTGTGGTTCCCATCGAATCCCGAATCACCATTCTTGGTCATCAAAAAGTTATTCTTGATACTGCACTGGCGGACATTTATGGAGTCCCCGTCAAACGCCTTAATCAGCAAGTGCGACGAAATGCGAGGCGCTTTCCTGTCGATTTCATGTTTCAGGTCACACCGCGGCAATTCGCAATCTTGAAGATGCAATTTGCAACCTCAAGATTGCGGCATGGTGGACGCCGCTCTTTCCCATTTGCTTTTACCGAACACGGTGCAATCATGGCCGCAACCGTGCTCAACTCGGATCAGGCTGTGGAAATGAGTGTTTTTGTCGTTCGCGCCTTCGTTCGCTTGCGCCATATGATCGCCGACAACAAAGTACTCGCCTCGAAGATAGCCGAACTGGAAGAGCAAATGTCGGTGCACGACGGGAAGATACAAGACATCTTTCAAGCCATAAACCAATTGATGGCGCCACTGGCGAAGCGCCGCAGCAAGATTGGATTTCAGGTTCAGTCTCGCCCAGCTGTGTAACTAACTGAACTCCGCGTCGAATTACTTCATGCGGTTGCGATACAGGCTCCCATCCACCGGTTGAACCATCGCATCGACGTCGAGCGGCGCTCCCAGAAACGCCGCCGTTTCCTCCGCAACCGCCTTGGGGTCACGCAGCACGCGATGATAATGGACTCGCAGAACATTTATGTTTGCCTTGCTGGCCAGCCATCTGTTCACCTCGATCAGATGACGCTGAAAGTGTTCTTCGAGCGCCGAACTGTCGGGAATCAGTTCCACATTGCCGCGGCGTTTCAACATTTCGTCCTGCGACTTCAATACCTCAGGCAGCGGCCGCTGCATGAATACGACCCGATACTCGTGTCCTTCGGGCAGCGCCAGGATCAGCTGCGAAATGACCTTCACTACTTTGCCTTCCGCCTCTGCGATCAGACTAGGGTCTTTCGGAAGCTGCTTGATCCGTTCCCACTCCAAATACCCTTTTGGATTATCAGTATCCGCTTTGCGCTCGCCATCACAGAGCACAGCAAGTCCGCCCGCCTCGAGCATCTGCATCATCAGTGATGTGCCCGACCGCGGCAGCCCCGAAACAATCGTGATCATCTACATCCTTCAAAGAAATAATATCGGCAAGAAAAACGGCGTCCGCCGCCATCAAACTCACAAAAGCTTCACAGCCTATTTCAAACTGCCCTGCGCCGGATAATACTTCTGAATCATCCGTCCCGTCATCAATCCACCTTCATATTCCGGAATGATGACTTCATCCGCTCCAGAATTGCGAATTGCATTCGCGTAGCGCTGCTGCCCCGCGCGCGTAATGATCTTTGCCTTCGCGTTCAACGAACGAGCCGTGACGGTGATGTAAAGATTGTCGGCGTCGCTATCGATCACGATGCATATTCCACACGCCCGTTGAATACCCGCTTGCAGCAACACGTCCTGACGCTTTGCATCTCCCTGAATCACCAGCACGCTGTTATTCAGCAGTTCTCGACAAAGGCCTTCATTGGTCTCGATGAGCACAAACGGAATCTCCAACCGTGTCAACTGATCGACCACCGTGCGACCGACTTGGCCATATCCGCAGATGATGAAATGATCCTTTAGCTTAGCGATACTCGCATCGTTAATCATCGATTTCCAGGCCTCCAAACCTTGCCGGTTGAAGATCGTCACCAGCACCCGTTCCGCAATCCATACCTGAAACGCAAATACTCCCACATACACAAATATCGAAAACAGTTTTGTGGCCGTGCGCACGGAATGATAATCAATGGCATGGGGATGAAAGATCCAGAAGAATGCATCGATGGCCCGAACCCGCTCCATCCTCATGTAAACGGCGACGCAGATCAGGCAGAACGCGCCGAATACCAGCGTCGGCGTCCACAAACGGCGAAGAAAAAGTAAGGTGATGCGCCCCATAATTAGCACGGCTCGTTTCATCGCCGTGCGCTGAACGGCGATTCCCAAAGACGTTTTGCAGATCGTGAAATATAACAGAGAGCCGTGCGCCAGGAGACGCGATAACTAATAAAGCATCAATTAGAAATTCTAATCGAACGTATCTAAATGTTGTACCGGAGTTGGTACCGGAGTGACCCGGAGAAGCGAGC
>PLBX01000443.1:3050-4522 GCA_003135495.1 Acidobacteriaceae bacterium
CTCATGGCTTTTTGTCCAACTTGTGGAGCGCAATTAGCAGAAGGAGCGGTTTGCACGAAGTGCTCGGTTGCCGCAGGAACCGGCACCAACGCCGTTGCAACCGTGCCAGCAGGACTTACCGATAACGTGGCTGGCGCGCTCGCCTACGTGACTATTATTCCCGCCATCGTGTTCCTGGTTCTGGAGCCGTTCAACCGAAAACGCTTCATCCGCTTTCATTCCTTCCAATGCCTTTTTTTTGCGGCTGCATGGACCGTGCTTGGGATTGGCCTATCGATTATCGGCCACATTCCGTTCCTCGGATGGGCAACCGTCCTGTTATGGCCATTGATCAGTCTCGCCGGATTCATCATCTGGCTGATTCTTGTGCTCAAGGCCTACCAGGGACAGATGTTTAAACTGCCCGTGATTGGCAACATAGCCGAACAGCAGGCTGGCGCTTAGGCCGCGGCTTATCGCCCACGACCATTGCCGGGTCAGACTCGCTTCTGACCCTTTAGTTTTGCAAAATCCCGCGTCAATTCAGTGCACTAGCCAGTACACTAGGATTGACGTGTTCATCGGCCTCCATCCTGCGCGTTCGGCCTTTCGACGCAATCGAGCGGCAGGACTGTCGGTCGCCGCGCATCTCGCGCTGCTAGCCTTGATCGCGTTCCATACTTCCAGGGCGATTGACTTAAGTTCAACCTCGCTTGCCTTCGGAGAGAGCGCACGCACTTACAAGCTGGTTTACTTTCCGCCCAGCGCGGATAGCGAAACGGCTCCGCAAAAGGATAGCCTCATATTCTCGTCGCGATTAACCAAGCCCAAGCCGCGCCCGCAACTAACGAAACGTAATACGGAACGCCAGCCAGTAGTAAATAATGCCGATGCCGGAGATCGCGATTCCCAAGCCGGATCTCCACTGGGGACCATGATCGACGGCCCCATCACCGGCCACGAAGTCCACGTGGCATATCCGGTTGTTTATCCCGACCCGCCTGTCGAACGATCTGCGCTGCCCCGGGATCTAATCGGCGATGTAGTGATTGAAGTGACCATCGACCCGCAGGGCAACGTAGTCGAAACCAAAATCGTGCAGGCAATCGGACACGGCATCGACGAAAAAATAGAAGCGACGCTTCGCCGCTGGCACTACCAGCCAGCCACACTCGATGGCACCCCCGTAGCCTCAAGGCACGACGTCCATTTCCACTTTCCATCCTAAGTAGAAATGGAGCGCCGGGCGTCCCCGCCCGGCCACCCCACCGCCGGGCGGCCCAAGACGCCCGGCGCTCCACCACCAAGAGAATTCGCCATTCATTCGCCCCATATGCTAAACTTTCTCCCCATCTGTCAGGAGCAGGTTCAAAAGCACAATGCGCAAGACAAGAATGCTCAAGGCAAACCACGAAGCAGCCACCCAGCACCTGAAAAAATCCGACCCCGTACTCGCCGCTATTATCGAGCGCGTCGGCCCCTGCGCCATGCAG
>PLBX01000168.1 GCA_003135495.1 Acidobacteriaceae bacterium
GGGACAGATGTAGGCCACCCGCCGCGTCTCGATTTCAAAGATTTTATCTGTAGCGTCATCCCTGGAGATGACACACTCCAGCCTTGGCCGATTCTGGTCTTAATTATTGGTCATGACGAGTTGGGCGTCTGTGATGGCCGCCTGGATGTGATGAAAACGTGGCCGAGAAAAAAAGCGCCGGGTGGNNGCGCGAAATTTAGAATGGGCCACTCGCCATTTTTGCTCCAGATCGGCGCACCCGCCTTGACAAAGGGAGAACCGCAAACCTACTCATAGACATGAGCACAATATCTGCTTCTCTAAGGCTGCGTCCTACGCGGATTGGTTTCCTTGTCGATCCGCAGAACGCCACTTTCGTGAGAAAAATCTTTCAAACATGCACGTGCCTATGGGGCGGCGTATTCAATCCCATCATTCCGGTATGTACAGCGCTGCCGGACGCATGGCGTGATCGCCATCGCGTGCTCGATCCAACTCCCGAAGAAATCGCGAAGGGCTACACCGCATTCTTCGAGCCGGATGTATTTGTCGAGGCAGAGCAGGGGTTGTCCACCAAGATCGGGGTCGGTTCCGAGGATCTCGATTTTGGTTGCCCGAGAGTCTTGCCTCTCGATGCCTTTTTCACTGAAGCAGGCCCCGGTCGGAGCGACGTTCCTTTTGGCACGGACATTTTCTACGTGTACGAGGAACTATACGAGCGCGAGTTCAAATTCGTTGCACGTCACGAACGACGCGTGGCNNCGCCGACGGTGGTGCTTTCATTGCGGCAAGTTTTGGTGAATTTCCCGAGTCTGGCCCGCTGTCGCATAGATCGAAGGCGTATCTCGATGCATTCGAGCCCGCCAAGCTTGCACCGACCCCAGAGAACTGGGTCAGGGCAATCAAGGAACGATATGAGCTGCCGCTTCATTTCACAAGGGAATACCTGAAGCGAGACCCGGATGGATTGAGCGATCCGACGCTTTTTGTCGTCGACCCGACCAGCACGCTCGACCTAATCGATCTCTGGAACATTAGGCAGTTTCATCCGCAGGTTCTTGGCGTAAACGTTACGTGGATGAGAGAGGCGAGAGATTTCCTGGTGGAGTTTGTCAAGGTGAATCACCGTCCTCTTCCCGGAAACCCGCATGGAGTGATGATCGATACGACGCTGCAATTTGGCCGCTCGATATCGGAGGATCGCGCAAAGGCAGCCGTCGAGGAGGCCGGTCTCACCGCTATACCCGGCAACGCGTGGTGTTTCAAACTCTGGTACGACAACATCTGGGGTCCGCACCGGGAAGATTTCATAGCGCGGCCACAGCGCGCACGAATCTCGGTTGNNGCCGATCTCGGAGGAGAACGGCCGCTTCAGTTGCCGCTTCAAAAGTCTGGCACCGGACTTCGCTCCAACATACGGCGATGGATCGGCGCGATGGGTAAACGTGCTCGAACTGAACAAGTACGGCACAAACGACACGATAGCGGTTGCGCTGCCTCAGACGTTGTCAGACAACAGCAGGCGAGGCATGCGGATCGGTGAAGCGGCGATCATTTCCCGTGAGGGATTTGTACTCCCGCAGCGTTACAAGGAACACGGCGAGTATTTCCGCCTCTTGACGGGTGAGCAAGCAGTGATCGGTTGGCTCAAGTCCCAGGGTGTCGAAGCCGAACCGTCCGATCCGGGCCGGATCGCCGATCAGATTCTGGTTTCGGTTGGGGGTTTCTGGGGAACGGGGCTCATCGCTGATCGCGATACGATCAAACTCCTCGACCAAATGTCAAAAGGCATGCGGCGCTACATCGACGGTACGCTGGAAGAATTCCCGGACCGCTCGATTGAGGTGCAGAGATGGAAAGACCTGATCGGCAGGCGCTCGAAAGCAAAGGCTTTCGGCTACGCCCCCACTCTAGACGGATTTGTTCGCGCAAGAGTATTGCGGCTCGGCCTTGTTCTCGAATGTCCAAATTGCCGCAAGAAGAACTGGTTCGGGATTGAAGGCCTCGGGGAAGTAGTGACGTGCGAGCGGTGCCTCAAGGAGTATGCCTTCCCCCAAGGCAGCCTGGCCTTTGATCGAACGCCTTGGCACTACCGCGTCCTCGGTCCCTTCAGTGTCCCGAACTACGCAGAAGGAGCGTATGCGAGCGTCCTGGCTCTCAATGCGTTTGCCCGTGGTCTTGGCAGCGATCGGGTCAACATCACTTATGCCACGGGACTCCAGTTCCGAATGGGAACAGAGAACCCATTCGAGGTCGATTTCACATTCTGGTATCAACGAAGGAAGATGTTCGATCTTCAGGAAGAACCATTGTTGGTATTTGGCGAGGCGAAGAGTTTTGCGACGGAGTCGTTCAAGGAAGGCGATGTTGCGCGCATGCGCAAGCTTGCCGAGAGATTTACTGGAGCCTTCCTCGTTTTTGCTACATTGAAGGAGGATTTGACCGAGACGGAAAAAACGGCAATTGGCGACTTCGCTAAGTGGGGGCGAGAACGCCTGGCGGATGGTACGCCACGCGCACCCGTCATCGTCCTTACCGGCACTGAACTTTTTGCGAACGGGGAGGTTGAACATGCGTGGAAGAATATCGGCGGTCAACGCTCCGATTTCGTTCGCCCGGCAAGAGTTCGAATCGACAATCTTTGGACGCTGGCCGACATCACTCAGCAGGTCTATTTGGGGTTGCCCGATCCACACGCTCGCATTGCGACGGCACCACAAAAGACGTGACGTAGTTAATTCGGGCGACAACGGTCGTCCCGTCTCCCTGCCCCTGCTTCATCACAATCTCGTTGTGACCGCCATCACAGACATCGCAGCCCAATCCTGTGAAAATCTCAACAGATTCACCCGGGGAGTAGTGTGCCCGTCTCCAGAGACGAACGCGTTTGCGGCCTCAACTTTTCACGTGCTCTTTGACAATAAATGCAATAAATGGCCCCGGTCAGCACCCCCGCAAGTGCACGCCAAACAGCAAAATNNCTATCATCGACTTAACTCATTTGGGGGGGTACCCCCCTATTCCGCACTTTTCCAAGGGGAGAAATTGGTTCTGAAAGATGAAGTCTCGATGAATCTGCGGCGTGAAACGGCCAAGGGATCGGCGATCGGAGAGCCCACGTCTCAAACGCGAGACGTGGGGCACCCGGTTATGAGCGGTTTCCTCCGCGACAACCCCGTTTGTGGTAGCCTGCGAGGTTTGGTCCAAGTCTGACCGCATCGTGGAGGCCTCATTGAAGCCGCTTCATCTCTTATTTGTTCTTCTCCTCAGCATCGCCGCTATCCCCAGCCAGTCGCGCGCCCAGCAAGCTCCGAATCAAGCTCAGAGTAAAGACAGCGCCAGCAAAGTCATTGTCGAACGCGTGGGCGATACGGCTTTCATTCAATTGCGCGCTCCAAGCTTCGCGGCGCTTTCGGCTCGGCAGAAGGCGCTTGCTTACTGGCTGACGCAGGCTTCGATTGCCATTGATCCGATTATTTACGATCAGTTGTCGGCTTATGGACTGCAGCAAAAGCGCTTGCTTGAGGAGATCGTGGCTCACCCTAACGGGATCGATGCCGACGCCATGGCGAAGATTTCGGAATTCGCCAAGCTCTTCTGGGCCAACCGCGGCAATCATAACGACACCACGTCGCAAAAATTTCTGCCTGCATTTACGTTCGAGCAACTACAAAAAGCGGCGTTGACTACCCAGCAAAATGGAGCCTTCCGAAGCGCTTATGCTGACCTGCCTCCACTGGCCGCGCCTGCCGACGTGACCGGCGAAGTCGAGGCGTTGCGGGCTTCTTTCTTCGATCCGGCGTTTGAGCCGATGATCACCGCGAAGAGTCCGGTGGGAGGGAAAGACACGATTCAGGCCAGCTCCAATACTTTTTACAAAAACCTTTCTCAAGAAGACCTAAAAGACTTCAAGGATGTTCACGGGCTGAATTCGCGCGTGGTGAAAGATGCGAATGGCAAACTTACCGAAGAGGTTTATCGCGCGGGCACGCCCGATGGCAAGGTTCCGCCGGGAGTCTATGCAACCTATCTAAAGAAGGCGAACGAGTATTTCGAGAAGGCGCGCGGCTATGCCGATCCGCAGCAGGCGGAAGCGATCGGCCATCTCATTCGTTTTTATCAGACCGGCGATTACGCGGAGTGGGTTGCCTTCGGCACGATCTGGGTACAGAACGACGCGACTGTAGATTTCGACAACGGCTTTATCGAAGTCTATCGCGATGCACGCGGCGCAAAAGGAAGCTCGCAGAGTTTTGTGACCATCACGGACAAGCTCGTCACCACAGCCATGAAAAAGCTGGCGGAGAATGCCGGTTACTTCGAACAAAAAGCCCCCTGGGATGCAAAGTACAAGCGCGATTCATTCAAGCTTCCGGTGGTGAAGGCGGTTGAAACTTTGATTGAAACCGGAGACTTCGGCGCGACCACGATTGGCGACAATCTTCCGAACGAAAATGAAATTCATGAGAAGTACGGATCGAAAAACTTTCTCTTTACGGGCAGCAGCCGCGCCTTTGACTTGGCCAGTGGACACACGTCGAGCAGGGAGTTCGCGGCTGGTCCGACCGAAGTCGAACGTAACGCGAAGTATGGCGTTGAAGCTGAAGAACTGATGACCGCGTTGCATGAGGTGATCGGCCATGGTTCCGGCAAGCTGAGCGATCGCGTCAGTGCCGGAGCGCAGCCGTTTCTGAAAGAATATTTTTCAACGCTCGAAGAAGCGCGCGCCGATTTGATGGCGCTGTGGAACGTGTGGGATCCGAAGCTGAAAGAACTTGGGCTGATCACGAATCAGGATGAAGTTGCGAAAGCGATGTATGACACCGCCGCGCTTGTCGCATTGCAGCAGCTGCGGCGCATTCCGCATGGCGACACGATTGAAGAAGATCACGAGCGCGACCGCCAGTTGATCGCGCACTACATTGCCGACAAAGTTCCGGGCTCAATCGAGCAGTTCACGCGCGACGGCAAAACTTATGTTCGCGTCGACGACTATCAAAAGATGCGCCAGGGAGTTGGCATGCTTCTTGCAGAACTGATGCGCATTAAGGCGGAGGGCGACTACGATGCCATTAAGGCGCTCGTCGACAAATACGGCGTTCATCTCGATCCAGCGCTGCGTGACGAGGTGGTCGCTCGTTACAAGACGCTAAATTTGCCGACATATTATGCGGGCATGAACGCTCACCTTACTCCGGCTTTTGGCAAGAGCGGTGAAGTAGAAAAAGTAGAAATCGATTATTTGCAGGATCCCGCGCGGCAGTACCTGAATTATGGGGCAATGTATGACAAGGATCTTGCGCAGAAATAAAAGTTAGCGCTCGAAGGCACGACAAGGCCGAAGAGTTTGCTTTAGTCTTCGGCCACGAGCGACGGGCTCCGAGCGATCAGCCTATTGTTGCAGCACAGATTATTGTTGCGGCACTGAAACGTGCTCGTGCACGATGAGCCACTTTCCATTCTGCTTTTCGAAAATGACAGTCCAGCGAAATGTTTCTTGTTCGCGCTTGCCGGACTTCTGCGTCATGTCGGCGGCAACCGTCGCGGTGGCCCAGTAGATATCGCCGCTTTTATGGATCTGCGCGTCGTCGTTGACCTTAAAGCTTCCGGACTTATACTCCGCTAGTTCTTTGGTGGTCGTGGATTGATATTCATCCCAGTTGTTGTACTTCAGTGGCTCGTCATCGAAAAAAACGTGCGGGCCCTGGGCATAATATTGCTTCTGATGGGACGAATCGAGAGTTGCCCATCCATCCCAGACCTTCTGCAGATAAGCTTTATCGATTGCACCGGCCGCCGCAGCCTTCGTTTGCTTAGGCACAGTTTGGTTCGGCGCGGTTGCAGCTTTTGAGGAATCTGCTTGCGCGAATCCATTTTGAGTGAGCGCGCCAAAAGACACGCCAAGGGCAAGTGCGACCACAAGAATGCGTTTTTTCATCGTATCCCTCTACCTGGATTAAATCGCCTGGATTACTCTAAATCGGATCAATCAAACTTGGATTAACTATCCTTAGATTCACTGACCTTGATTCACTGACCTTGATTCACCAACTTTGATTAACAGCGCCCAGCATTCTCGCACGCGAGGCCTTGCCGCGCCACTCGAAAGGGCAAAGGCGAGAAGGCTGTCGCAACTCCAAAGCCTTGACTTTGGTAATCTGCCGCATTGTGCCCGATTGATGCAAAATTAATGCGGAATGCACTCTACAGGCGCAACGTCGAAGGCAGGCCGCGGCTCGCGGGTTAAGCTCCGCGGATCGGTTCTCGCCTTGGTGCTGCTCGAAAACGGACGCCAGATTCGCGCCCGGATGAGCCAGCTTTCGGTCAATGGCGGATTGGTCTCACTCGACGCTCCCTTGGATGAAGCGATTCGCGTGACCGTCCTGTTCCACCTCGGCAAAACCAGCATTCGTTGCCGCGCACAAATGATGTTTCCCATGTGGGCGACGAAAGGGTGCTTGCAGCCCTTCCGCTTTTTAGAATTGCCGGAAGAGGATCGCAACAAACTGAACCATGAATTAGAGGACCTGGTGCGAGCAGGCGCGGCTCAAGAAGAAGAGCAGTAGTTATTTATTCTTTCCGGGCACAATAAATTCTTCGCGCCGATGTTTTCGTAAATCGCCAATTCTCTCCAACGTCATATCGGGCTTGGGATTCTCCGCCACGATCGCGGGATCGAATGCGTAATGCCCTTGACGCGGAAATACAGTGGTAACTCTTGCCCCCCAATGTTGTTTGATCGCGGCGAGGATGCGCAGTTTGTCGTCGATCATNNCGGTTGAAAAACCACGTCGCCATCGCTCAAGATCACGGCGCCTCCCATCTTTTGCGCATGCTGCACCGCTTCCAGCCACTCCGGATAAAGACGATCGGCAAATGGGTAATTAATCATGAAATGCGACACTTCCAGCAACTCCGACTCGCGCGGATTTTCAATGCGATAGCGCTGCAATGCGCCGAGATAGTCCGCATATCCGAGTTCGGCGCGCAACTGCTCGAAGATTTCCCAGTAGCGGCGAGAACGTGAGTCCCCCACTTTGGCGATCAGGTACTGCCTGAGGTCCTCCGCTACACGATCGTTATCGAGGAGCGTGTTATCGACGTCAAAGAGGAACACAATGTCAGAAGGTGCGGCTGCGGAATGCACATGATCTCCAGTTTTTGAATCGTCCTTAAACTCGACTTGGTGGCTTATCATGCCAGAAATCGCGGGAAATCGTCGCGGCGCGGCCCTGGCGTTTCCTCTTGCACAAGGCAAAAAAATATTTATGAGACTCTGTTCAACAGGGGCTTGTGCAAAGGCAGCACCTTATAGTACAAAGGCCTCGTCGAGACAATTGATCAATTATTGGTGGCGGAACAGTCGACTGCCACGTAACTGGGCCTTGCCGAATTCCCTGAGGACGCTTCCCTGTGGAACATATTGACCGCACCGTGGTTATCCGCTTCGACACCCGCTCCAGCAGGATTTGTGAGTTCTGCCGGGACTTAGATCCGCAATTTCGACTCCGCCGTCCGCTCGATCAGATGGTGGCCTCTACCCGCAAGGCGGTCGCTTCCGCGCATATGACCGAGGATGGGTATGTGAGGCATCGCATGCTGGAACTGCGCCAAATTAGCTCGCGTGAATCCGTGACCGCGGCTTAAGTCAACGTCCCCGCCCTGTGTCTGCAAGAAACGCAGTCACAAGGACGGGGCACCCGCCTTCAATCTCCACTCCATCTAGACCCCTATTTCTTCCGATCCGGCAGTCCCTTCCGCACTTAAACCGTTACCCCGCAAGGTCGGTTTTCGCTCTTGACAGGCACTTGGCTCGAATGGATACTTATTCATTGGAGTGCATTTTTATTCATGTCGAAGGCGTCACGCCACAAGGCAATTCTCAACCTGCTGGACGAGGGGCCGGTCGAAAGTCAAGAAACCTTGCAGCAGCAACTGGAACGCATGGGCTTTGACGTGGGCCAGGCTACGCTGTCGCGCGACATTCACGAATTGAAGCTGGTCAAGGGAGCCGAAGGCTACCGCAGGGCTGGCGAAGCAAGTGGCGGGGACAGTGTGTTGCCCTCGGTGATGCACCTGGCCCGGCAGTTTGTAGTGGAGATGCGGCAGGCGCAGAACTTGCTCGTCGTTAAAACGACGGTCGGCAGCGCACAGCCAGTAGCGGCTGCGCTAGATACGTCGCACTGGCCCGAGGTCGTCGGCACGCTCGCCGGAGACGATACGGTGCTGGTTATAGCCGCCGACAAAAAGAAGGCTCAGGCGCTCGCCCGGCGCA
>PLBX01000150.1 GCA_003135495.1 Acidobacteriaceae bacterium
GGCACGGCTTCAGCCGTGCCACAAAACGTCCCAACCCCAACGCGCTTTAGCGCCTGCTGCCCGTGTGGAGCGGACACTCCTGTCCGCTAAAGCTGTAAAGCGGCTTTGATGTGTGCCGGGTGCCCCATTCATTCGCGTTCTTTGCGAATGAGTGGGCTACTGCGAACGAGCGTGAGGCTCGGAGCGTTCCGATCACCGAACGTTGCGACTGGGCGGATCTTGATCTCTAGTGGCCACTCCTGAAATTTCACTCGTACCGGGCCCGTCTCTCCCTATAGGTAGGAACGAAAGCTGCTCCACTCCCAATGCTCCGGCCTATCCACCAGTCCGCGTTTCACTGGGTTGCGGTGGATGTAGCGCAACTTCTCGATGTGCTTCTGTTCGGTCCGCACGTTGAAATCGTAGAAGCGCTTCTGCCACATGGGGGCGGGTTTGGGGTGGGAACTTCCACTCATTGCAAAGGGCGCGATGAGTGGCGCACCCTCGATCTTATCCGTCTTTTCCGTCTTTTCCGTCTTATTCTTCGCTCTTAGTTTTCTGGTAAATCTCTCTTTTAGGACTTTCATTATTACTGAGGGATCGGCTACTTCCGGTTCAGTGATGAGGAGATGAAAGTGCTCGGACAGGCGATTGCACTAACCGAGAATTGCCATTGCAAAGACTGAGCGAAGCAACACGGGCTCACTGCCCTTCAGGTTTATCCATCTTGCTGGCTACTTTTATGCCACTCAAGCCGCCGGCGTATTTCGAAACGCCGCGATAAAGGGATTCGGCAATGCGCTGGCGGTGTTCCGCGGTTTCCATCTTGCGCTCGTCGGTTGGGTTCGAGACGAAGGAAATCTCGGCCAGGATCGATGGCATGTTTGCACCGATCAGCACGATGAAGGGCGCTTTCTTGATTCCACGATTGCGAATACCAGCGTTATTGAGTGAGAGCCCGCCGTAAAGCGACTGCTGCACGTCGCCGGCAAATTCGCGCGACTCATCGATCTTTTCTTTCAACGCAATTTTCTTTACCAGGTCCTGCAACTCGTGAATCGATTTTTCCGAGACCGCATTTTCACGGGCCGCCACTTCCAGCGCCTCCGGCGACGAAGTGAAATTCAGGTAATAAGTTTCAACGCCGCGCGCGTCCGCATCGTGGCTGGAGTTGGCGTGAATCGAGATGAACAGGTCCGCCCGCGCCCGGTTAGCGACCGCGGTACGGGTT
This sequence comes from Acidobacteriaceae bacterium, assembly GCA_003135495.1. Taxonomy (GTDB): domain Bacteria; phylum Acidobacteriota; class Terriglobia; order Terriglobales; family Acidobacteriaceae; genus Acidiflorens. The sequence continues at coordinate 1,211 of PLBX01000150.1, forward strand.
TCGAGCGGGATAAAAGTATCGTCCCGGCGCGTGTAGATAACCTCCGCGCCCAGCCGCGTTTCGAGCAAGCGACCAAGGCGCTTGGCCACATCAAGCACCACGTCCTTCTCCAGCAAGCCGTTGGGGCCGATGGTGCCGGTATCGTGGCCTCCGTGGCCGGCGTCTATCACGATCTTGCCAATCTTCAGTCCAAGGACCCTGGTCAGAGAGCGATCGCCGGCGGCGGTGGGTCGTGCTTCTCGAGTGGAATCCTCGGGAGCCTTTTCGAATCGTATTTTTTGGTGCTCGAGCGTCGCGATCTTTGATGGAGCCTGATCCTCGGCCTCGACAATGGTCTTCGGAATTCGGCGGTTCGATCCTTTCACTGCGACCGTAGTCTTAATCACTCCAATGCCATTCGCAGGCGCTTCGGACTCGGATGGCTTGGCATCTGCAGACTTGCTTTCAGCGGGCAAGTCGGTTTCGATTCCAGATTTCGAATAATGAACTTTAGGCTCATCGGATTGCGCTGACGCGTTTCCTGCTACTACGTCAGCGTGCGATTCGGAATTGGTGGAATCGTGATTTGTGGAATCATGATTGGTGGAATCATGCTCACCCGATTCCGTCGGTGCGATTGCGGATCCACTTGGCTCAATAGCCGCATTCGCAACGACCGCGTCAGACTTGGCGATTTCGGTCGTTGCGGCCCTATCCCGCCGTGGTCGGCCCGGAAGATCCTTACCGTGAATGTCGATGATCAGGCGGTACGGATCGGGCAGCAGAAAGGCATCGTAGCTGGCGAGGTCGTCAACTTCGAGAACAATCCGAGTGCGCCCTGGTTGAGATTCAGCCACACGGATTTTCTTCAGGAAGCCGTCGTCCACGTCGAAGGTCTTGCCCACCAGCGTTGAAGCGAGCCTCGTATCGCGCAGATCAAAGAAAATGCGGTCCGGATTCGAGATGCGTTGCGAGCCGAATTTCACTTCTTGCTCAACATCAATGGCAACGCGAGTGTAGTCGGGCGTTGACCAATGCCGGACTCCAGTGACGCGAGGCAAGTCTTCACGACGCACGAGCGCGGCATTCGAGGGTTCCGGAGTTTCGTTCCGATTGGAGACAATGCTCGTAGCATTGCCGCCCTTGTCATTCCCCTTCTCATTCGAGGACCGCTGCTTGCGGACGGATTTCGGCGCCGGATGCTGCCTTGCCTGCGCCTCCGCGTCGATCTCCTTTATTGCGGCGCGGGCATCACCCGCCAGACGATTCTGCGGATACCGGTGCAGGAAATCATTGAAAGTCGCGCGCGCCTCTTCAATGTCGTTGAGATCGTCCTTGTATATTTCGCCGATCGTGAAGAGAGCATCGAAGCGATATCTGCTGCCGGGATATTCCTTGCGCAAGAAGCGGTACTGCTCGACGGCGCCGCGCAGAATTTTGTTGTCGTCGAAACGGCGGCCCATCTCGACCATGAGTTCCGCCGTAGCCACCACACTTGGATCGGCTTTCGACGATGCCGGGGACCCGAAATAAACCCGGCGGTAGGAATCGATAACCCGCTGGTATTCACGGCGGGTGCGCTGCGCCAGGGGGCGGCCGTTCAGGGCCTCCCGCATGCGTTCTGCGTTTGAGAACTGCTGACGCGCCCATGCATCGCCGTGACGAGTCCGAGCCGAGGCAGAAACCAGCGGCAGGAGCGCGAGAAAGAGCATGGCGCCGAGGCGAAAGGCGCTAGCGCCTCGAGTTAGGGTCGTAGAAGCCTGGGTCTTCACTTGCCCCGTTCCGTCTTACCAGTTGACTGCTATGTTTCCAATTGTGGGCCTGACCGCAGCCTCTGTTGTNNCCGATATTGTGCCGAATTACTTGCCGCCCCGCGTGACCCGCTCACAATGACAACCCAGTTTGCATCCCAAAGTTGCTGGGCCTCAACTTGGGCTGCTCCTGCCAAAACTGCAGGGCCGACTAATCCCCAAAAAGCAGCTCTTACTCCGTGTTGCTAATGTAGAGCACGCCTTCAGCATTTCGGTGCACGCGCACCGGATCGCGCGAAATCCCGCCAATGACGTGAGAACCCGGCTCCGTCCCACCATTATAAAGATCAGTGATGCGCCGTACGTAATTCTGGGTTTCCCGGAAGTGCGGAACCCCAGCGCTCCGGGCTACGGCACCCGATCCAGCGTTATAGGCTGCCAGAGTGAGGCGTACGTCGCCTTTATAGCTATCCAACAATGTCCTTAGATGCCGGACCCCGGCATCCACGTTTTGCGCCGGGTCGAAAGGATTGGAAACTTTGAGGGATCGGGCAGTCGAAGGCATCAACTGCATTAATCCCATGGCTCCCCGACGTGACACGGCATTGGGATTGAAATTCGATTCCACCTTGACCACCGACCGCACCAGGCTCGGGTCGACATTGTGCCGCGCTGCGGCATCGTTAATCGCGGCGTCGATATCCTCTTGACTGAAGGCACGGTTAAGGATGAGATGCGTATTCGCTTTACTGTCGAGGTAGGTATTTACCTCTGAAGCCGCCGAGCGCGCCGCACGCATTACCGCTCCGCTGGTGGATACCGGCTTGAAACGATGTTCCTTCGAACTCCAATAAACCAGCGAAGATCGCTGACGGGGGGACGTCTCTATTGTAGAAGCGGGTGCCACCTGGTTCGCTCGGGGCCCTTCAGCGTTAACGTAGACTTTGCGGCCCGAGTCGTCTGTAGTTGAAGTAATCGCTCCGGTGTGGCGGCTCGTCTCGGCTGTCGCGGGAACCGGCGAAAACAGGTTGCAAAGAAAGGAGATCGCAATCAGGCTGGCAACGGGCGCGAGTTGGAAGCATTTTCGCATACTCACATCATCGGCCAAGAGGCACCGTTACTCTAGGGCGTACTCTCCGAAACTGCCCCTTGCTCCTGGGGCAATGAAATCTTCAAGATACGTTGCCGATACAGGCTTATACCCACCCACCCGCCGGTCCAGAATCACAACCAGAGTATCGTGATTATAGGGTGCGCCAGGGGCGTGGGCAATCTCTCCATAGGGAGTAGAACCACTGAAGTAATCTGCGTAAGTGACTGAAAGCACTTGATTTTCCAAAAGCAAGGAGATCGGAGAATCGTCACCGTCGGGAATCGAAATCGCGAGGGCGCGGCAATTTAGGCTGCCACCTGTGCCGTGTTATTTTCGATAGGAAATATGGACACGCCATCATCTGCTCCCTCTGGCTCTACCCCTCGAACTATCTACGTCTTCGGGGTCACATCATTCCTGAACGACACCGCCAGCGAAATGGCGTACTGGGTGCTCCCAGCCTTTCTGGCGTCGATAGGTGCGGGTCCGGCTCAGCTTGGGATTATCGAGGGCGTCGCTGAAAGCGTCGCCTCGTTTGCCAAGCTTTTTTCCGGTTACATCACTGACAAGCTTTCAGATCGTAAGCCTATCGTAGTGGGCGGATACCNNGGAATTCGTTTCAGCGACCGCTTGGCCAAAGGCGTTCGCGGAACCGCTCGCGATGTAATGGTGGCGGATTCCGTTGACAGGTCCTCACTGGGCTCGGCCTACGGGTTGATTCAAGCAATGGATTCCGCAGGCGCCATCGCCGGTCCCCTGCTGGCATTGGCCGTAATCGGGCACTTCGGCATGAGGGGTGTCTTCGCCGGGGCCGCAGTGCCAGGGGCTCTGTGCGTCCTAGTCGCGTGGCTGGGAATCCGCGAAGTCCACCGCTCCCCAAAACCGCCCGTGTGGGAACGGGCGACCTCGCCCGTTCAAGCCGAGCGCAGTTCGGCCGCTGCGCTGACGGGCGGGGACGCCCGTCTCTCCACAAACAAATCCGAATGGCTGCCAAAACTGCCCCTCGGCTTCTATTACGTAATGGCAGTAGTAACGCTTTTTTCGCTAGGAAATTCAAGCGATATGTTTCTTGTGTTGCGTGCTGGAAACATTGGAATCGGAGCGTCCAAGGCCCCACTGCTCGGATTGGTATTCAACATCACCTTTACGTTGGCATCGTGGCCGGCCGGAAAGTTCAGCGACCGCTTCTCACGGTCGGCCATCGCGGCGGCTGGGTACTTCGTCTTCGCGATTGTTTATTTCGTGTTCGCGCTCGCCCCATCGCATCTCGCCATTTGGTTGGCGATGGCCTTCTATGGATTGTTCTATGCGCTGACGAATGCGGTGCTGAAAGCGTTGGTCGTCGAAAGCGTGGCTGGCGATGTGCGGGGACGCGCGCTGGGAATTTATTCGTTTTCTACCAGCGTTACTACGCTGCTCTCAAGCGTGATCACAGGAGCACTTTGGAAGGTGTACGGAGCGGCGGTCCCGTTCTATGTTTCTGCAGGAATCGCCGCCGTCTCAGGCGTCGCATTGTTAGCTCACCGCTCGCCTACCCAAAAATAATCTGTAGAGACGGGGCTTGCCCCGTCTCAGACTGCCGCGACTCGAAATTTTAAGATGCGTAGCGGAGGACGCATTCGTCCGCCCCGCCGAGCGAAGCTCGTCAGAAATTATCGCGAATCTGTCAAAGCTAACCCGCAGCAAGACGCTGTCAGTGACCCGAGATTTTCGCAATTGGAACGCTGCCCCCGGACGAATGCGTCCGGGGCTACGTAGCTTAGAAGCTCTTGCGCCATTCAGTCGTGTTGGTTTGCGATTAAGCTTCGGGGGAGACGCGGCAAGCCGCGTCTCTACGGCTAATGTCGGACCGCCGCAACCAGAAGTACGCGACGAGCAGAAAAATCAGACCCGCAACGCTATCGAGCATTGCATCCCGCCACGTCCCGGTACGCGACGGAATGTAACTCTGGTGCCATTCATCCATGGACGCAACAAAAGCAGTTCCCAACCACGATAGCAGCACCGTGCGTCCCAATTCAGAATGGTCTTGATCGAGCGTGGCTCGCCAGCCGCGCAGCAGCAAAAGGCCCAGCATGCCGTAGCCAAGCACGTGCCCGGTCTTACGAAGGTAGTGGTGAAAAATAAA
>PLBX01000079.1 GCA_003135495.1 Acidobacteriaceae bacterium
GGCCGCACCACGTCGCGCTCGAAGCGCTCTTCGTGGTTCACCACGTAGTAAGGGATGCCGAGAGTTTCGGCGACGCGGCGAGCATCATAGACATCGTCAATCGAACAACAGCGTCCTTGAACGGACTCGGGCATGCCGGCGTGCCCGGAGAGGCGGCGCTGGTTCCAGAGCTGCATGGTCAGGCCGATGACGTTGCGGCCCTCGGCGCGCAGCATGGCCGCAACGGCCGAGGAGTCAACTCCTCCCGACATGGCTACGGCGATGGTTTCGTTAGTTAGCATTTGGTAGTCAGCGCCTAAATTCCATTTACTTTTCGTCCTTACCGAAGGACTTGAGGTTTTGGCACAGTACGCAAAACAGCAGGTCCTTCGCTTCGCTCAGGATGACAACCCGATTGATGGGGCTTCAGTGCGGCAGAGGCACCAGACCACACAGGCGACAACTTGCGCAAACGCGCTACCGTTTCCGGAATCAAGCTCAGAGCGAAGTCCACATCCTCGTCCGTGTTTTGTTTGCCAAAACTGAAGCGGATGCTGGCTTTGGCACGCTCGGGACGTAAAGCCATCGCAGTCAAAACATGCGACGGTTCGATGGCTCCAGAAGAACAGGCTGCGCCGGTTGAGACGGCAAGACCTTTTAGATCGAGCGCTATGACTAACGATTCACCTTCGATGCCATCGAAATAAATATTCGTCGTATTCGGGACGCGCGAGGCGCCTTCGCCGTTTAGACCGGTCGCTTCGATGTTGAGTAGTCCCCGCTCGAGGCGATCACGCATGGCGGCCATCTTAAAAGTTGAAGTTCGCGAAGATGAAGTTCGCAGATCATCGTGGTTGCGATCTTCGTGTTCCGGGCGGGGGCTTGGGATGGACGGGCGAGGACGCGCGTCGCTCCCGTCGTTCCATTGATCAGGTCCATTCTGCAGGCCGGTGGCAGCCAACTCTGCTGCCTTCCCCAAGCCGACGATGCCCGGAACGTTTTCTGTCCCTGCTCGACGCGAACGCTCGTGCGTACCCCCGTGAAGCATCGGATCCAGCCGAGTTCCCTTCCGGATGTAAAGCGCTCCGACGCCCTGCGGCGCGTGAATCTTGTGCCCGGAGATGGTCAGTATGTCGCATCCGATTTTATTTACGTCGATGGGAATTTTTCCTGCTGCTTGCACGGCATCGGTGTGGAAGTAGACATCTGCCTCGGAGGCTATCTGCGCTATCTCTTCGACAGGCTGCAACACCCCGGTTTCGTTGTTCGCCAGCATGATGCTGATCAACTTCGTATTTGGCCGTAGGGCGCGCTTAACATCCGCCGGATCAATCAGGCCGCGGGCATCCACAGGAATGTACGAAACTTCGCAACCCTTGGTAGAAGCGTGCTTGCAGGCGTTGAGGACGGCGTGATGCTCAATGGTCGAAGTGATGATGTGATCACCAGGCTGTGCCAAGCCAAAGATCGCGAGATTGTCAGCTTCCGTGCCGCCGCTGGTGAAGACGATTTCAGAAGCCCGGCACATGAGCAGCGCCGCCACCGATTCTCGCGCACGCTCCACCGCCGCCCGCGTCTCCTGCCCATGATGGTGGATGGAAGACGCGTTGCCAAAGTGCTCCGCGAAGTACGGCCGCATGGCCTCAAAAACCTCGGGCAGAACCGGCGTGGTCGCGTTGTTGTCGAGATAGACTCGGCGCATGGAACTCCTGCTTTTATTCTACGCTCGCACTTAAGGGGCTCGTGGGAGAACCCAGCCTGATTTCGGGTTGTTGGCCTGAGAGGGCCGTCGAAGTCTAAAGGCTCGGATCGAAGTGAATCTGGGGGTACCCCCCCTCCCCCTGATCTTTTGGAATGATGNNTATTCCGGAATAAGGAGTTAGCGCTATAGATTCCCAAACTGGGTCCTGGTTCAACAGCTGATGCCAAAAAGATAATGCGTGTTTACAGATAATATCCCAGTGGGAAGACTAGGTCAAGGACGCCCTTTAAAACAAGAGCCACACTGCACCATTACCAACCTCCGACAGTGGGCTGTTTTCACAGCCCACTACCCAACCTCCAAATCTCTTGCTTCCGCTCCCATCTTGTGCCAAAATCGGCAGCCTTGATCCTGCCGATCCCTTNNCTCGCGGAGTTTGAGTCAATCTCGGCGTTTCGTGGGGCGTACTTGTGACAACGATTCCTCAGGAGGTTTCCATATGCGACGCGTGACGTCCATCCTCACCGTGATTCTTTCCCTGACCTCATTCTGGTGTTTCGCGGCTTCCGCCCAGCGCACCGCAGGGTCGAATGCATGGACTCAGTTGGCCGAGTTGACGCCCGCGAACCGGGTCAACCAGGACTGGTTTGGCGTGTCCTCTGCTGTCAGTGGCAATACCGTGGTGGTGGGCGCCTTTGACGGAAACATCGAAAAGACCGGTACCGCCTATGTCTACGTCAAGCCGTCAAGCGGCTGGGGGAACATGACCCAGACCGCNNCGGCGACACGATCATTGTCGGCGCGGCCAACGCCTCGAACCAATATCCTCGAACCCAGTATCCTCAAAGCCCAGCTCCTCAAAGCTTAGCTGCTCAAACTCAGGGGCCGGGAGCTGCCTACATATTCGTCAAACCGGCATCTGGCTGGACGGACATGACGGAAACGGCCAAGCTGACTGCGAGCGATGGGGCTGGCGGCGACGCGTTTGGGTACAACGTCTCTATTAGTGGAAACACCGCAGCTGTTGGGGCACTCTTTGCGCATAGCGGAGCGGGGGCAGCTTATGTC
>PLBX01000020.1 GCA_003135495.1 Acidobacteriaceae bacterium
ATGGCCTTGCCGAAGGCCTTGCGTTGCTTGGCGTAGGCTACGGCGCTTTCGATGGAGACGCGGGCTCCGCCTACGCACATGGCGCCTAGTTTGAAGCGTCCGATGTTCAGAATGTTGAAGGCGATGANNTCTTCGGCGCCGACGGAGAAACCGGGGAAATTCCTCTCGATCAGAAACGCGCTGAACTTTTCGCCGTTTACTTTGGCGAAGACGGTGAACAGGTCGGCGAAGCCGGCGTTGGTGATCCACATTTTTTCGCCGTTGAGGATGTAGTGTTTGCCGTCAGGCGAGAGGACGGCGCGAGCACGGCAGTTGAGGGCGTCGGAGCCGGATGTGGCTTCGGAGAGGGCGTAAGCGCCAACGGTTTCTCCGGAGGCGAGGCGCGGGAGATATTTTTTCTTTTGCTCTTCGGTGCCGAAATAGACGATGGGCAACATGCCGATGCCGCTGTGGGCGCCCCAGGTGGTGGCGAAGCCGGCGTATTTCGCGATGTGGTCGGCGATGATGGCGGCGGTTACTTTGTCCATTTCGAGGCCGCCGTAGGCTTCGGGGATTTCTACTCCGCTGAGGCCGAGGTCTCCCGCTTTTTTTAGCAGGTCGCGGGAGATGGCGTAGTCTTTGTGCTCGATTTTTTCGGACTGGGGAAGAATTTCTTTGATGGCAAATTCTTCGGTGGTTTGTCCGATCATCTGCTGCTGCTCGGAGAAATCTTCGGGGGTGAAGACTTCAGAGGGATGGCGCTCTTCTAATAAAAAGCTGCCGCCTAGAATCTTTGTTTTTGGGAGTGCTGTTGTTGCCATAGGTTCAAAACCTTTCAACACCTTTTAACCACAGGGGGCTCGGGGGTTTCACAGGGAACACAGAGGGATTATTTCATCTTTGTTGAGGTCTCGACTATGCTTTTGATCTTCTCTGAGAACTCTGTGATACCTCTGTGACCTCTGTGTTAGAGATTTTCGAAGATGCCGGCGGCGCCCATGCCTCCGCCTACGCACATGGTTACCAGGCCGTAGCGGGCTTTGCGGCGTTTTAGCTCTCTTATTATTGTGGCGGTTAGTTTGGCTCCGGTGCAGCCTAGGGGATGGCCCAGGGCTATGGCTCCGCCGTTCGGATTGACTCGATCGGGATCGATTTTGGCTTCTTGGATTACGGCTAGCGACTGGGCGGCGAAGGCTTCGTTTAGTTCGATTACTTCGATGTCTTCGAGTTTGAGTCCGGCTTGTTTCAAGGCTTTCGGAATGGCGAAGACTGGGCCCAGGCCCATTTCTTCGGGCTTGTATCCGGCGGTGGCGAAGGCTACGTACCTTGCCAGCGGGGTGATGCCCAGGGCTTTGGCGCGGTCGGCGGACATTACAATGGCGGCGGCGGCTCCGTCGGACATTTGGGAGGAGTTGCCGGCGGTGCTTACGCCTTTTACGTGGAATGCGGCTTTGAGCGCGGCTAGAGCTTCGATGGAGGTGTCGGCGCGGGGGCCTTCGTCTACTTTGAAATTGATTTCCTGCTTCTTTGGCTTGGAGCCGTTGGGAGTGGTGAAGATTACTGGGACAGCCACGGTTTCTTCGTCGAATTTTCCGGCGGCGATTGCGGCCAAGGCTTTCTGGTGGCTGCACAGGGAAAATTGATCGCACTGCTCGCGTGTAATTCCGAAGCGAGTGGCTACGCGCTCGGCGGTGAGGCCCATGGAGAGATAGGCGTCGGGATAGTGATCGACCAGCCATGGATTCGGGGAAATTTTGTTGCCGCCCATGGGGATCATGGACATGGATTCGGTGCCGCCTGCGAGCATGACTTCCGCGGCTCCGGACATGATGCGCTCGGCGGCCATGGCAATGGCTTGGAGTCCGGAGGAGCAGAAGCGGTTGATGGTGACGGCGGAGACTTCGACGGGGAGTCCGGCGCGGAGGGAGGCGATGCGGGCAACGTTCATTCCCTGCTCGGCCTCGGGCATAGCGCAGCCGAGCATTACATCTTCGATTTCTTTGGGGTCGAGTTGGGGGACACGGTCTAATGCGCCTTTGATGGCGATGGCGGCCAGTTCATCGGGACGGGTGGAGCGCAGCGTTCCTTTGTAGGCGCGGCCTACGGGAGTGCGGACGGAGGAGACTATTACTACTTCTCGCATGAGGGTATTTTACTCCGTCTTCATTGAGACCGCGGGGAGAAGCAGGTCCTTCGCTTCGCTCAGGATGACAAGCGGTAGGATGGGATCCTGCTACAATCGCTAGCTTTGTGATTCGAGGGAACTTCGTGAGCTACAGAAACGTAATTCTTTTGTGATGTTAGACGAAGCGGCGGGTTTGATGGTTTGCGGCCCCTAAAGGGGCTTTTATTTTGGGCGCTTGCGGTATCGCTAAAGCGATACCCTTTCAAAGCAAGCTCTTTACGAACTGAAATTTTCGGGGATTCTCGTTTGGATGATGCCCAGGTTGTCGGGGTGCTGGTCCGTCGCTGTGTTTCGGGCGATGCTGCGGCTTGGGAGGAGATTGTTCAGAGGTATCACCGGCGGATTTATAGCGTTTGCTACCGGTTTGCGGGGGATGCGGAGAATGCTCAGGACCTCACCCAAGAGGTCTTTATCAAGATGTACCGGACGTTGAATACCTATGACTCGGGTAAGGGGGCGTTCATGACCTGGGTCACTACGATCACCCGCAACCTGCTGGTCGATCATTT
>PLBX01000389.1 GCA_003135495.1 Acidobacteriaceae bacterium
TATCCTCCGCCATCGGCCAGCCCTTAGCCCAACTCCTAAAGCGCCCCGAAATCACGATCGAGCAACTAGCGCCGATCCTAAATAATTTGCTGCCAGCATTTTTCGAAAGAACCCACGCACCTAGCTCACCATCTTCGGCTAAGATTTCTCCTCCCCATCTCCCCTCCGAAATCCGCAACGAACTAAAGTCCGTCGAAACCGAAATCAAGTACGCCGGATACCTCGACCAGCAGCAGCGCGCCATCGACCGCCTGAAAAAGGCCGAGCAGCGCCACATCCCAGCCTGGTTCGATTACGGCGCCGTCAGCGGCCTCTCTCGCGAAATGCAGGAGAAGTTAGGAAAAGTTGTTCCCCAAACCATAGCCCAGGCCTCGCGTATTCCCGGAGTCACTCCCGCTGCCGTTTCACTCATCAATGTCTATATCGAGATTCAAGCCCGGCGAAGAGATCAAGCCACTACCCTGTAGACCCGCAAGATTAAGTCGAAAAATTAGCCGACAAGCGCCGCATTGAACCCAATAAAAACAATTAATGCTGCCGTAACCCATAGGAGCGCGCCGAACGACAGTCCCACCACATTCTGTCGAAGACCAATGTCCGCTATGAAAAACCCTACAATCCCAATCGTGCATCCCAACAAGCCCGTACCGTAGTAAAGCGGCACCTTGAACAATGCTGCCAGCGGAAAGAAGTGAATCCCGATGATCAAGGCGATGGCGCACAAAATATAGTCTGGATACCCCAACACCCTTAGTGAAAACACCACAATAAAAATTGCCACGAGCTCCGTGCCAAAAACAACGTTAAAGCGCCGTCCGATTTCGTGGTTGCTTTCGAACTCGTTCGCACTCGCAGCCACTGTCTTAGGCGGAGCGCTATGTGCGCGCAGCCCCAACATGGTGATCGATGCAGCCAGGATCACGCCCGCGAAAACAATTGCGAATCTGAGCCATGCGGCGGAAGGACGACCTCGAAATATTCCGAGAAGCAACCAGACGATACCAAAGGCGAACATGAAGATTGCGCCTGTAGTCATTCCCAGCAATGAATTGCGATTCATTATTCCTTCGCTCTTATCCGGTCAGCGCGCGATCACTTTCTGTACCGCCGCCCGCAGTTCCTCATACGAAACCGCGCCCGGATGATACATCGCCACCTGCCCCGCCCGATTCAAAACAACCAGAGTAGGAGTCGTACTCGCACCATACGCATTGAAGTTCTGTTTGCTCAAGGGCACCGGCATATCCAGCAGGCTGGAATAATATCGCTCCCGCACCGCCTCGATATACGCCTTCTCCTGCTCCGGAGAAGCATCGTTCCCCTGCGCCGCATAACCATAAAGCTGCGTTGGTCCCATCACCACTAATCCGTCACTAGCGAACTCCTGCTTCAGTCGCGCAATAACCGGAACCTCCGCCTTACAATCCACGCACCAGTGCGCCCAGAAAAATAAAAGTATCGGCGTGCCTTTCAGCGATGCCAAGCTCAGCGGCTTCGGTCCCAGATACTGCGCCTCCTGCAACGGCGGCGCGGCCTGTCCCACAAGCGCCAGCAGGTTCAGATTTTTTTGCAGCCGCGCTCCTATCGTTGTGTTGCGGTAGCGCGCCAAAGCAGACCGCAGCAAGCTTACAGCCTGAGCATGCTGCCCTTTTTCCGCGAGCCCTTGCGCCAGCGCCTCGTATGCCGCGCCCAAAGCAATGGCCAAATGCGGCTCCGACTCCAGTTTTTGTTTGTTCGCTGCTGCCGTCCCGCCAAGCTGCTGCTCACACAGGCGCCGCGTCTCCGTGGCGTAACTCGCCGCTTTATCCCATTGACCGGCCTCGGCCGCGCCGCGGGCCATCCATGACAATGCCTCAAGATATTCCGGAGTAACTCCACGCTGACTCTTATAACTTTGAAGATCCGCCTCAGCNNCGCGCCCCATCCACCTTTCAGTTTCATACTTCATAAACTGATGATGAATGAGGCTGTCGTAAGTTGCAAATTCTACTCGCAAATTCAAGTTTGCAAATTCTGATAATGAGGATTTACGCAGCTGCCGTGGAATATCGCGAGTCGGCGCGCCCCAATATATGCATCATCTCGTGGAAGCCCGTAATGTCGAAATTGAGAATCGACCGGTTATGAACCAAGCCTTGCAGCACAGGCCTTGATGGGCAAAATAACTTCAACTTGATCCCGCGCTCGCGCGTCCAGCGCTCCAGGAACGCCAGCATTCCCAGTCCGCCGCCGCTGATCGCCTCCACTTCGGACAAATCGAGTGCGATAAGACTTGACGGTTCCTGCGCCTGCACAAAATCTCGCAGCTTGAACACGGACTCGCTCCGCACGATCCGCCCCTTGCATTCAATCACCGACACCTCATTCAATTCTTCGACATTAATAGCCAGCATCCGGTCCTCCGCTGTCTCAACCTANNCGCAAAATCAGGGCCAACCAATAACATCCATAATCGTCAGTCGTTTACCGTGCCTCCTACAGCTTAGGCCTTAGAATTTAGTATCCTAAGCCGTGCAATGTCTTCCTAGGGACAGGTCCGTAAGATTAAATAATGGAGCGCCGGACATCCCCCGCCCGGCACCCATCCGCCGCCCAAATTCCATCAACCCCGCTCTGAAGCACGGATATTTGCCCCAGCGTACAATCATCAATTCGCTCTTATGTCTGACGTTCGCCGTGGTCTCATCATCGTC
>PLBX01000394.1:0-8104 GCA_003135495.1 Acidobacteriaceae bacterium
CGGCAGGAGAAGTGTATTTCATAAATTTGCTGAGCATGGGCTTTACTGCCGACGTCACAGCGGCGGCGAATCGCCGCTTCAAGGGGCTGGGAGAACTGGGATACATCCTGGGAGTGCTGTATTGCCTGGCACGGCTCGAGCGCCGTGCTTTCCCTGTACGGATACAGCAGGAGGGTTCCTTAGGGTTAGAGCCCGAAGGTTCCTTACGCTCAGAACCAGAAGGCGAGTTTGACCGCAGGCGGTGCCTGTTTCTGAGTTTCAGCAACAGCAAATTCACCGGCGGCANNGCGCTGGGGCCCGGTGGGGCGGCTGGAATTGCTGCGGAATTTTGCGAAACTGTTTGACGGCACGCATATCACGCATCCCCAGGCCTCACGACAGGGCGCGCGCTCGGTTGAATTTGCGCTCGACGCTCCTATAGACGTGATGGTTGACGGCGAGGTGCTTACACTCGATTGCCGGCGCATCGAGGTACTAGCCGGCGCTCTCGACGTGATGGTATGAACGCGGACGCACAAACGCGCGGGGCCGCGCCCCAGTCCGGTGGCGCGCACGGACCCACCGAGGGACCTCGGGACGGATCTTTTGACAGGTCTGGAGAAGGGGGTCTGCGGCGCGGGTATTTATGGGCCCGCACGGTGGCCCGATGGACGGCGAGCGGACTGTTTTTTTTCACGGCCTGCCCCGCTTTGGTTGTGCTCGGCATGGTTATCGATCCGCGCAGCAACGACGGGCCGCAGCGCTGGCTTTCCCGGAACCTCGTCCGCTTGGCGGGCGCGCGAGTAAAAGTAAAGTTTTCTCCGGGTTTTGACACGCGCCGCACCAGCTTCTTCGTTTCAAACCACGTAAATCTGTTCGACCCCTTCGTGCTTTACGGCGCGGTGCCGCAATTTGTCCGCGGGCTGGAGCTGGAGTCACATTTTCGCATCCCGGCTTATGGCTGGATGATGAAGCGTTTTGGCAACGTGCCTGTTCCGGAAGGCACGCGGCCTTCCGACCTCAAGCGGATGTGGCGGCTGTCGCGCGCCGCGGTGAACAGTGGCGTAAGCCTGATCGTTTTTCCGGAGGGGAAACGGACGATTACGGGACGCGTCGGTGAATTTCACGACGGCGGTTTTCGCATGGCACAGCAGTTCGGAGTGCCCGTGGTGCCAGTGAGCATGGTGGGATCGTTTGAGTTCAATCGTAAAACGAGCTGGCTGCTGCGCCCCGCGACCATCGTGGTCTATTTTCACGACACGATAGAAACCGCGAAGCTCGATAAGAGCGAAGTGCCCGGGTTGCGGGAAAGAGTGCGGGAAATTATTGCCGCGCCGATTCACGCGGCCATAGATGCGAGAGCGCCCGAAGCGGAGCGTTCCGCGATGGAAACGTGGCCACCCGCTTCGTCGCGATAAGCACCAGCTCGCGATCAACACCCGCCTCGGGTCAACACCCCCGCCTCGGAGCAACAATTGGTCACGAGCTAGATTGCGGATGGGATTCCGGGAAGCGTGCGTCCAGCCTTGGTTTCCTGCCAGGTATAAACAATGCGGTGAATGACGGTGATGGTGGATACCAGGGAGATCACCCACAGCGCGGGGGCCATGCGGTCAAACGTTCCGCCCAGGATGAGGAGCACCAGACGCTCGGGGCGCTCCATGAAGCCGACGCGGCAGGTGCCAATGAGCGATTCGGCGCGGGCGCGGGCATAGCTCACCATGGTGGCGCTGATCATGACTAGAGCGGTCAGCACAACGTAAAAGAAGCGGTTGCCCCGCGAGTAGAAGACCAGCAATCCGAAGAAGAGCGACGCATCGCTGTAGCGGTCGACAACCGAATCGAAGAACGCTCCGAAGCGGGTGACCCGGTTTGAAAGTCGTGCGACCCGCCCATCCACCAGATCGAAGAATCCCGAACCAATGATGACAAGCCCGGCATAGAAAAACATGCGGCGCTGATTGTCGCCATTGGCATAACCAAATAAAAATGCAGCATAAGTATTAACCACCAGCCCCATCACGGTAAGAACATTTGGATTGATGTGGGCGAGGGCGAGCAGACGCACGATGGCGTCGAGGAGGACGCCGCAGGCGCGACCGAAACCGCTCGTCCAGCTTGTGTAGCGTCCGCTCATGTTGTGGCTCTTGCAGATCGAGCAGGCATGTAGCAGTTCACTTTGCTTTCGTCTTTGCTTGCTCGTCGGCGTCCAGCTTAGCTTCCGCCAAATCGTGCATGGTGGAGAGTTTCAGGATTTCCATTTCGCGGCTTCCGCCCGGCGTTACAACCGTGGCGGTATCGCCAACTTTTTTATTGAGCAGAGCGCGGCCAATGGGTGAGGTGGTGGAGATTCTGCCTGCGGCCACGTCGGACTGTTCGCTGGCCACCAGCTCGTATTTCATCTCTTCGTTCTTGGTTGAGTCGAAAATGGTTACGGTCGATCCGAGGCCGACTTTATCCTTGGGAATATTGTTCATATTGACCAGGGAGAGGTCGGCGAGCCGCTGGCCGAGTTGACGGACGCGCGCCTTTAAATATTCCTGGCGCTGCTTGGCGGTGTGATACTCGGCGTTCTCACTGAGATCGCCCAACGCGACAGCCTTCTTTAGTTCCCTGGGGATATCGAAGGCCAGTTCGTGCTCGAGAGTGTTCAGTTCGTCGCGCAACTTCTTTTTAATCTCTTCCGTCATTCGTTCGAATTATAACCCTCAGCCGCGGGAAGCGGATACTCGTGGTAGCGCTAATCCTGTGGCCGCTACCCCTCAACCTATTAAGCGATAAGGACTTACTCGCTGCGCTGCCAATACAGCCTTTGCGCGGCCCTTGCCGGTTGCCTTAGCGGCGGTGCTCCCGTAGACTAGTAGTAGTTCCCTGCACCCTCGGGCGAGGGCCCCTCCACTCCATGAACGGCGTCCACGTTTTCCACATCGGCGATAAAGTCGTCTACCCCAACCACGGCGTCGGAATTATCGAACAGATCAGTAGCCGGACCATGGGCGCGACCATTGAAAAATTCTACATGCTAAAAATCGCAGCCAGCAGTTTGAAGGTGATGATTCCGTTCGCCAACGTTGGCAATGTTGGCATGCGCCCCGTAGTGCGTAATGGCGAGGTGCAGAAAATTGTGGACTATCTCGCTGCGGGCGAATGCATTAATGCGGCTGACTGGAAAGCCCGTTTTCAAGAAAATTCCGATCGCATGCGCAGCGGAACCCTAACCGACGTGGCTGCGGTGCTGAAGAGCCTGCTGGTTTTGGGCCAGGAGAAGTCGTTGTCGTTCCGCGAGAAAAAGATGTTGGAACGGGCGCGATATTTGTTGGTGAGCGAGATTGCGATTTCGCGCAACTGCGAAGAAAGCGTCATCGAAGAAGCGCTGACCAAGGCGCTAACCAAGAGCAATCTGCGCTTCCCCGAAATTTCCGAACTCGCCTCGTAATCGAATCACTCTATTTGTAGAGACGCGGCTTGGCGCGTCTCGCAAACGGCACGAGTCTTCCGCGCAAACGTTCCCATTTCAGCATCTTCGGGCTCCGCTCAGACGGGGCAGGCCCCGTCTCTACACAAGACCGCGTCTCCACACAAAAGGCCGGGTTCTACACAAAGGTGGCTCGTGGGTCATCTGGGGGCGTGGGCTTGCATCCACGATTGGAGAATCAGGATTGCGGCCATGCGATCGACGGCCTGACCGCGCTTCTTAATGGAGAGATCGGTCTCGCGCAGAAGGCGATTGGCTTCGGTCGAAGTCCAGCGCTCATCCCATAGGTGTACGGGCAGTCCGAAGTGAGCGTGCAGATCCTCGGCGAAACGCCGCATCTTCTCTGACTGAGTGCCTTCCGCGCCGCTTAGCCGGAGTGGCAAACCGACGACAATTTCACGGACCTCGTATCTTTCCAGAACCTGCCTCAGGGCCTCAAGGTCGCGGCGCTTATTCTGGCGCTGAATCGTGTCCAAACCCTGAGCCGTGATGCCGAGCGCGTCGGTGACGGCCACGCCGATTCTTTTCGATCCCACGTCGAGAGCCAGGATTCGGCTGTATCCGGGAGTTCCTGCTGGCATGGGCTCATTGTAGACGGCGGGTGTGGTATTGCGTTGTTCGGTTCAAGGGCTTCACCCAAAAGCTTCACCACAGAGATCACGGGGGTTCCACAGGGATCACTGGGAGAGCCTCTCAATGTGCCATTGAATTTGTCGGAGCAATTCCTGCGGCATCAATTCCAATGGTGCAATTCTGGCAACACTAGGGCAGAATGTTTGGCCAGTTAGCTGACTTGTCAAATTCTGGCGTTCTTGAACAAGTAGCAGCGACAAAAAAGCAATGGACACAACGGAACCACGCAGCGGGCACCACTGGTCCCTCACGCTTCTGGGGATGGCGCTCATCGTTATGTTTGCGTACTACGGCGAATCGGTTCTCGCAGTGCTCTTCTTTGCAGTTCTGCTGAGCTTTATGCTTTCGCCGGTGGTTCAAGCGCTGGAATATATGCATCTCCCGCGAGCCGTCGCGGCGCTGGTCAGCGTTGTGGTGCTGCTGGCGTTGCTCTATGGCATCACGGCTGCGTCCTACAATCAAGCCCTCATCTTCGCCAACGATGTTCCAAAATACTCGCAGAAGATACGGTCGATTGTGCAGCCTTTTCAGCAGGACGCTGAGAAGCTGCAGAAGACGCGCGAAGCGGTGGGAGAGCCCGAGCCCGCGGATGTGGTGCCGGTGCGGCAGGTGCAGAGCTGGTCCGATGTTCTTGCCCACGGAGCNNNNTGTTTCCGCTGCATCATCGTCATACTGCATTCGTGACGCTGGGCCTGATCGGGAAAATGCTGCAGAGTTTTATCGTGGGAAATTTGCTGATTGGATTGCTGATTTCGGCGGTTAGCATTGCGGCTTTCGGGTTATTGCACGTTCCGTTTTTTTACTTTGTCGGTTTTCTAAGCGGCTTTCTTAGCCTGGTTCCGTACCTGGGAGTGGTACTGGCGATGGTGCCGCCGGTCCTTGTTGGCTTCGGGCAACTCGAATCGAGCAGCCTGCTGGTGGTTGTATTGTGCGTGATCGGGATGCATCTTCTGGCGTTGAACGTTCTCTATCCCAAATTGCTTGGCGGTCGCTTAAGAATCAATCCCCTGGCTGTGACCATCGCGCTGTTGTTTTGGGGAACGATATGGGGCGCGGTGGGGTTGGTGCTCGCCATTCCCATCACCGGAGCAATCAAGATTATTTTCGACCACGTAGATTCGATGAAGCCATACGCAGACTGGCTGGGGGAATAAACGTTCAACCACGAGATCGCCGGAGTGGAGTAGCTGAGACGTAGCGACTTCGGGAAAATTGACTGCTTTTAAGGATGCGGCCGGGGATGGGGGAACTAAATCCGCCGCCGCATCTCTTTTAGACCTTGTACTCCCGCCATTTTGTGGCAATCTGAAAAGGCCGCTACACTATTATCTTGCGCACTGTTCTCACGTTATTTTTGCTGGCCGTTTTAGCCGCTGGAGGCTGGGTAGCATACCAACTCTACGTTCCGGTTACCCCTCCGCCGGATACGTCGTTGCTGCTTCGTCCCGGGTATTCGACACGGCGCATTGCGGTGGAGCTCAAAAAAGCCGGCGTAATTCGCAGCGCGCTCGCATTCCGAGTTTTTCATGTTGTGCATCCCAAACTCACGTTGAAGGCAGGAGAATACCGCTTCGAGCGGAGCGACAGAATGCCGCAGGTTTATCGCCGGATCGCGCGAGGAGATATCTACTTCCACGTCGTGACTATCCCGGAGGGGTACACGATGTTCGACATCGCCAAGGCGATGGAGGACGCGAAGCTTGGGACGGCAGCTGACTTCCTGCACATTTTTCAGACGCAAACTGAGATGATTTCAGATCTTGCGCCGCAGGCGAAGTCGCTCGAAGGCTATCTTTTCCCTAACACCTACCAATTCACGCGGACACAGACGCGCATGGAAATGGTAACGGCGATGGTTCGCCAGTTTCGGCTGGTAGCGCAGCAGATCGGGCTGGCCGCGACTCCCGACTCGGACGTCAACAAAGTTGTGACCATGGCGTCGATCGTGGAAAAGGAGACGGCTGCTCCGGAAGAACGCCCGCTGGTGGCGAGCGTGTATTACAACCGGCTGGCGCAGAAGGTGGCGCTCGATGCCGATCCCAGCGTGATTTATGCGGAATTATTGAATGGCACCTACACGGGCGCGCTTCATCATGCGGACCTGGCGGTGAATTCGCCCTACAATACCTACCGCTTCCCCGGATTGCCGCCGGGACCGATTGGCAATCCGGGAAAGAGCGCCCTGGAAGCGGCGCTGCACCCGGAAACCAGTGAATATTTGTATTTTGTGGCCGATGGCAACGGGCACCATCGCTTTGCCCGGAGCCTGGAAGAGCACAATCGGAATGTTGTCGCCTACCGGCACGCGCTCGGGCTCCGATAAAGACTGGCTCGAAACGCCTCAACCCGGTAAACAGTGAACCCCTTGCTGCCTTATACTAATCTGATACCCATGTGGATAAAGTCTTATCTGGTATTGGCATAGGAATGCATCGTCTTCATCTACGCGTTTTTTTCGTCTTGATCCTGTCGCTGGCTGCTTTTCCGCTTGGGGGATGCCTGTTCCGTACGCGTCCGCTCGATCGTCAGTTCTCAAATCAACCGCTCAAGTCCGCTACCCAGCAGGACTTAATTGACTACGTGAATTCCCAAGCGTCCAAAATTCAGTCCCTACAAGCGACCGTCGACATTGACGCGTCCGCTGGCGACGTAAAGAATGGCCGAATCACCGACTATAAGGAGATTCGTGGGTATGTGCTGGTCCGCAAGCCTTCCATGCTCAGGATGAAGGGCCTGCTGCCGCTGGTGCGTAACACAGCCTTTGACATGGTGAGTGATGGGCGGCAGTTCAAGTTGTGGATTCCGCCGCGAAACAAGTTCGTGATCGGATCGAACAATTCGTCGAACTACCAACCTGATAAGAGGCTGGAGAATATGCGTCCGCAGTACATCTACGACGCCTTGCTGATACCGGAAATTGGCGACGACGATGCCGTGATGGAAAATGGGTACGAGACGGTTCTGGACTCCAGGAAGCATCAGGTCGAACAGCCTAATTACAGCTTGCTGGTTATCAGGAAGGGACCGCAGGGGGCGTATTTGGCCCGGAAGATTGATTTCAGCCGCATCGATCTGCTGCCCTATCGGCAACGAATCTATGACCAGCAAGGCAATGTTGCAACCGACGCGCACTATCAGAATTACAAACAATATTCAGGTGTTACGTTTCCCAATACGATCAAGATCGAGCGTCCTCGGGAGGATTACGACATCACGCTGAACATGGTTAAACTGGAAATCAATCCGCAGCTGACGGACGATCAGTTTTCACTCGATCAGCCCGCTGGCGCCGACGTAGTGCGCCTGGATCAGCAGAATCCCAACACAGCCAAAGCATCGAACGGCCAGAACAAGTAAGCTACGTCGGCAGGTTAGCAGCGTCCCAGGGATACGTATCCGGGGATCCCTATCAAGAATCGCTTTAGCGGTATGAACACATTCAACTCAAAAGTTTTTGGGGGCTAAGGCCAAAAGCGCATGATGAATCGAATGATCGTCGGGAATCTTGTACACCGTCCATTGCGCTCCTTGATCAGCGTGGTAGCGGTCGCGCTCGAAGTTACCATGATTCTCCTCATCGTCGGTCTGTCGCTCGGAATGCTGCAGGATAACCGCGCGCGCACCGCTGGCATCGGGGCCGATGTGCTGGTGCTGCCCCCAGGTTCGTCCTTTATCGCGGGACTAACCGGAGCCCCCATGCCGGTCAAGATCCAAGGCGTGCTGGAGAAGTTGCCCCATGTGAAGAGGGTTGCCCCGGTGATCACGCAGATCAGTTCAGTGGGCACCCTTGAGATCATCGCCGGAATCGACCTGCCGAGCTATGAGAGCATGTCGGCTGGTTTCCACTACCTCAGTGGGGGGCCGTTTAAGGGTCCCTATGACGTCCTTGTGGACGATCTTTTTGCCCAATCCAAGCACGCCAAAGTTGGGGATACTATCGAGATTCTCAACAACAAGTTCCGCATCTCTGGGATCGTGGAGCGAGGCAAGGGCGGCCGCAAGTTTGTCCCCTTGAAC
>PLBX01000394.1:8182-9003 GCA_003135495.1 Acidobacteriaceae bacterium
ATCTCGGTGATCATCGGATTCATCGTGATCTTCCAGGCCATGTACACGGCGGTCATGGAGCGTACACGGGAAATCGGCATTCTCAAGTCGATGGGCGCCTCCAAATTCTATGTTGTGAATGTGGTGTTGCGGGAGACGGTGCTGCTGGCCGTCGGTGGCATCGTGGTCGGCATCGTGGTGAGCATGCTGGCGCGAGCAGCGCTGGCGGAGAAGTTTCCTTTGCTTCAAGTAGTGGTGGATGGAGGCTGGATCGTTCGGGCAACGTTCATTGCCATCGCAGGCGCGATTGCGGGTGCCTTGTACCCAGCCTTCAAAGCAGCACAGAAGGATCCCATCGATGCCCTGGCTTACGAATAAGCGTGTTTGAATTAACTGTAACGATGGAGCCCCGGGCGTCCTCGCCCGGCATCCCTACACCCATGCCGTTGCCGGGCGGGGACGCGCCCGGCGCTCCATCACACTCGTACAGCATTACAACTTCACCTGGATTCGTCTTTCATTCGCCGGCATTTTTGCGCTCTTTTTCTTTCTTATAATTTCTCTCGCAAATCGGTGGCGGATGCACGATACTGCCCCATGAAACGTTGCGTGCTATAATCACGCGCCGTCAAGTAAGTAGAATCGTTTTGCGGTTAGTTGTCCTAATTTCCTGGCCTTGGGCGCAAGAGCGTGCAGGGACCATAAATATCAGGAGGAGATATGCGCTTCGATGATCCGACTCTCTATGGTCGGGATGATGAGACGGATGAGTACAGCGACAGCAGCGCCTATGGCGAATCGCTGGAAGAGGATTTGGAAGAGGAAGAAGAGGAAGAAGAAGA
>PLBX01000394.1:9137-9591 GCA_003135495.1 Acidobacteriaceae bacterium
AAAAAGGGCGGACGTCGCCGCTAGTAGTTAGCGCGAACGTGGGCACGAACGCGAACGCTATTCACAATACGACGCCATCAAGACGGCGGAAGTCCTAATAGGATCGGGGCTTCCGCCTTTCTTATTGTCCGCTCAAATTCTGGTTTGGTGCGCTCAGCGATGAGGCGTTACAACTTCCTTCCCGAAACAAAAACATTTCCGGCGATGAAGTAACGCAGGGGGTGCGCGGCGGATTTTACGATCCCGATGCGGGGCGTGACCGTGATGTAGCGGACGCGGTAGCCGTCTTCGGCGACGCGGAGGTCAGACTTCGGACTCACAAGGCATTTGCCATTGTCTTTTTCTCTGGTTATTCCCAGAGCCTCAGCCATCCGTCCCGGTCCAGAGGCGATTTTCTTCAGAGAGGAAATTTTGAGAAGTTCGCGTGCGCTCGGTAGTTCGATGCCTCGAGCCT
>PLBX01000227.1 GCA_003135495.1 Acidobacteriaceae bacterium
CCGTCATTTACCGCGAGAGAAATGTGATTGTGCCATTGTTAGTTTCGCGCCCGGTTCTTAATCCAGATAGGCGAGCCGATAAATCCAAACGCATCCCGAATCTGGTTTTCCAAGAATCGCTGGTAAGAGAAGTGCAATTTTACAGCGCGATCAGTGAATAGAACGAACGTCGGCGGCGCCACACCCGCCTGCGTCATATACAAAATCCGCACCCGTTTGCTCACCGGGACCGAGGCGCGGTCAAAGTCAACTTTCCTTATAAAGCGGTTCATTTCGCCAGTCGAAACCCGCTTGCGACGCTCCGCTGCGACCTTCTCGATCAGCGGAAGAATTTTTTCAGTTCCCTTCCCAGTGTGGGCCGATAGAAATAGCACCGGCGCGTAAGCCAAAAATTTCAATCCGTAACGCAGCCGTTCTTCGTAAAGCGCCCGATCTTGCGGACGCTTCGCATCCTGAATGCGCGCCGTTCTTGACTGACTGATAGCACGTTTTTCGCCGCTGGCAATCAGATCCCATTTGTTCACCAAAATGATTACCGACCGTCCACTCTCGTGCGCGTATCCAGCAATGTTGGCGTCGAGCCCGCTTGCCCCCTCAGTGGCGTCAACCATGAAGAGCACGATGTCGGCATCCTCAATATTTTTTCGCGCCATCACTACCGATAGCTTTTCCGCCATCAGGTGCGTCTTGCCCTTACGCCGAATCCCCGCCGTATCGACAAACCGAATCTTGCGCCCGTGATATTGAATCACCTCATCAATGGAATCGCGTGTAGTCCCGGCGATAGGCGACACAATCGCGCGATCAACGCCGGTAAGCTGATTCAAAAGTGTCGACTTCCCAACATTAGGATGCCCAATAATAGCCACCCGAATCTCATGCGCCTCCTCAGGACTGGCTTCCCCTGTGCCTTCCTTCGTGCCCTCCGTGTCCTCTGTGGTTGCAGTTGATGTTGCTGTTGCAGTTGTAGTCGAAGCCAAACTTTTAACCGCAGGAATCACCTGAAGAATCGCGTCCAGCAGATCGTCAACCCCGCGCCCATGCTCCGCCGAAATTGGAAACACATTCCGCATCCCCAATGAATGAAATTCCCCAAGCAGAGAATCCTGCTTATCCGAATCCATCTTGTTGACTGCCAGAAAAAGCGGCTTGCCCGTGCGATTCAAAAGCCGCGCCAACTCGCGATCCGGCGCGGCAATTTCGGTGCGAGCATCGACCACCATAACAATGGCCGACGCTTCTTCGAACGCCACCCGCGCTTGCCGAAAAATTTCCGACGGGATGAAATCTTTGTCGTCAGGAATAATTCCGCCCGTGTCCACCACGCGAAACTCGTGCCCCAGCCATTCCACTTCCCCATAAAGTCGGTCGCGCGTGATGCCAGGTTCATCGCCAACGATAGCCCGCCGCGAGCCGGTAAGATGATTGAAGAGCGTGGATTTGCCGACGTTAGGTCGTCCGACAATGGCGACCAGCGGAAGAGGTTTCTTTTTACTCAAAGTATTGTCATTCTCAAAGAGATTCCTGAAGATTTTGTTCTAACGAATAGTCGCGAATTGACCAACCACAGCTCGAAGCTCACAGCCCGAAGCGCACTACCCGTTATTATAGAGACTCCGTGCCTCCCTCATCCCATTCCGTCCCCCATCCCGAGACCGGCGCAGCTGGATTTTCCTTGTACCAGTTCTTCGCGCCCGGAGGACTGCTCTCGAAAACTCACCCCGCATACGAATTTCGTCGCGGCCAGCTACAGATGGCGCAAGCCGTCGAAGAGGCACTAGAAGAAAAGCGGCATCTGATAGTCGAGGCCGGCACCGGCACCGGGAAGACGCTCGCATATCTGCTCCCCGTGATCCGCTCCGGCAAGCGGGTCATCATCTCGACCGGCACGAAGAATTTGCAGGAGCAACTTTTTTTCAAAGATGTTCCCGCTCTTGAGCGCGCTCTTTTTGGCAATAACAATGAAGAGAAGAAACTCAACGTCTGCTACATGAAAGGCCGCAACAATTATCTCTGCCGAAAAAAGCTTATCGATCTCACCGGTCAACCCGTGCTCAGCGGCTTGGAAGAAATTGAGCACTACCGCGCCATTGCCGCGTGGGAGAAGACCACGCACACCGGCGATCGCGCCGAACTCGCCGAACTGCCCGAGGCAAGCGCTCTCTGGCATAAGCTCGACGCCCGAGCCGATACCTGTCTCGGCCAAAAATGCAAAGAATTCGACCGCTGCTTCATCACCGAGATCCGCCGCCGCGCCGCTGAAAGCGACATCGTCATCGTCAATCATCATCTATTTTTTGCCGATCTTTCCATAAAACTCGAAGCCGAAGGCGCGCCCGACGCCGGCGTTCTTCCCGAGTGCGGAGCCGTAATCTTCGACGAAGCCCACGAACTCGAAGATATCGCCGGCAACTATTTTGGAATTTCAATCAGCAACCTACGCATGGACGAACTCGCGCGCGACGTCGAGCATCTCCTGCAGCGCGAGAAGCTCTACACGCCGCAAATCTCAGGAGCGATCCAATCGCTCCGTGAGCGCTCCCAACTTTTCTTTTCGCTATTGCCGCCAAATGAAGGCCGCTTCGCCTTCGATTCCCGCCGCGAATTCCTGGAAGAAAACGGGGAAGAGTTTATCGCCCTGAATCAATCTCTAAACCGCCTGGGCGCGGAGTTGGAACAACTGCCCCAGAAACCGGAAGAAGTTTTTACGCTCGCGCGCCGTGCGCAGCAATTGCAAGTGCAGCTTCGCTTCGTCATGGAAAACGAAGATCCGAATACCGTCTTTTGGATCGAGCGCCGTGGCTTTCGCGGAGCAACTGGCGCCGCTTTGAAAGGGCGTGGCTTCAGCCACGCCGCCTCCAGATCAGTTGAGAACGGGGCTTCAGCCCCCGAGGCCCGCCCTAGCGGCCGCGCCAATGTTTTCCTGCAAGCGACCCCAATCGAAGTTGGCCAAATTCTGCGCGAGTGCCTATGGTCGAAAATGCAAACTGCTGTCCTCACCTCGGCAACGCTCGCCGTGGGCGGAGGCTTCGGATACATCCGGCAAAGATTAGGGCTCGACCACGCGCGCGAATTAATCGTGCCCTCTCACTTCGACTACGAGAGCCAGGCAATTCTTTATGTCCCGCCAAACTTGCCCGATCCCCGCACCCCACAATTCGCCGCTGAGGCCTCCGCGGTCATCGGCAAACTGCTCAACATTACCCGCGGCCGCGCATTCGTCCTCTTCACCAGCTACGCGCAGATGAACGAAATTTACGACAGGCTGCTGGGTGAATTGGATTTTCCCATGCTCAAACAGGGAGACGCTCCGAAGTCCGCTCTGCTCGAAGAGTTCAGGCTCACGCCCAATGCGGTGCTGTTTGGAACATCGTCGTTCTGGCAGGGAGTTGACGTGCAGGGCGAGCAATTGAGCTGCGTAATTATCGATCGCCTGCCATTTGCAGTTCCAAGCGATCCAATAGTAGCGGCGCGAGTAAAAGCCATCGATGCCGCCGGCGGCAATGCCTTTTTCGATTATCAAGTCCCAAGCGCAGTCATCACCCTAAAGCAAGGCTTCGGAAGATTGATCCGATCCTTGCATGATCGCGGACTGCTGGCACTGTTAGACAACCGGATCCTGAAAAAACAGTACGGCCGGGTATTTATCGAGAGCCTGCCTAACTACAGCAAGACCACAGACATGAGAAAAGTAGAAGAGTTTTTCGGGCAGGATATATGAATAAATATTAGTAATAAAAGGTTGTGTGGCGGCGGGGCTCTGCCCCGCAAAACGGGGCGAAGCCCCGTCACCACACAATTAAACTTGCTACACGAACAGCCAATCATAGGATCGGGATCTTGCCTCGCCAGAGCCACGGGTAGTCTTTTTCTTCGCTCACCAGCTTAGCTCGCACAGGATTTTGGCAGATGTAATTCAACTTCTCGCTTAAACTTTCATTCGAGCGGAGAACATGATCAAACGATTCCTCCTGCCAAACAGGGCCATGCCGTTTGAGGAGCCGGTTAATGAAATGAGCGGAGCGTCCCTTGATGAGCCGCATAACCTGCGGCAAGCTCACTAGCCAACCCCCTGCGTTCCGAAGAGGAGTGAATAAGAGGTGCGCATGTGTGGGCATCACTACCAACGCGTGCAAATCAATCGTCTCGCTATCTTCCCGAAGACAACACTCGAAAATCAACTGCCGAGCCTCACTAGGAAGTTCCCACCGCTTAAATGTCCCGAATGTTACAAAAACTGGACGATTGTCTTTGAGGATGTGTGGAAGCGTTCGCCGGTAGGAGTATTTGCGATCAAGGTACATCTTATTCGACTACCTGAATTGAAGACATGGCGCAGTGATGCCGCGCACAGCACGTTCGGTTGGTTTCGGAAAATGGTCTGGCAGGGGGGACTTGGGTTGTGTGGTGGCGGGGCTCTGCCCCGCTGAACGGGGCGAAGCCCCGTCACCACACAACCTTACCAATTATTCAGCTACTGCTTCTTTATCGACGACCACTTTCAAATGTGTGGTCACATCTTTGTGCAACTTGATCGGAATGATGAACTCGCCGATGGTCTTCAAAGGTTCATGCAGCTGAATCTTCCGCCGATCAATGTGGAAACTCTTCTTTTCCAGCGCTTCGGCGATATCGCCAGCCGTCACCGATCCGAACAAGTGATCGCCTTCGCCCGACTTGCGCAGGAACTTCACNNGAAGCGGCCTTCATCTGCTCGATTACAGTTTTGTTGGCCGATGTAGCCTGAATCGCTAGCTTCTTGGGCAGCAGAAAATTTCGCCCATATCCCTCGGCCACCTTCACCACTTCGCCGCGGTTGCCCAGCTTGGGCACGTCTTCTTTCAAAATTACTTCCATGGATGACTCCGTTTCATAAGTGACTTAGTCGTTAGTCGCCAGTCGTTCTCAAAATCTTGAACGCACAATGCGCTCGTAGCTGGCCAACGACCAACGACTAACGACCAGCGACGACTTCGAACTACTGTGCGCGTCCCGCAAACGGCAGCAACGCGATATTGCGAGCCTGCTTGATGGCCCTCGACAAACGGCGCTGATGCGGCGTGCACACGCCAGTCAGGCGCCGCGGAGTGATCTTGCCGCTCTCCGCCACGAACTGCGCCAGCAGGCGCACGTCTTTGTAATTGACCGCTTCAATCTTCTCGACGCAGAACTTGCAAAC
>PLBX01000418.1 GCA_003135495.1 Acidobacteriaceae bacterium
GTGAACAATTCGATGTCGCTTTTTATAGCGATGGGAATGATGGCATCGCAAACGTCGCTGAGTTCGCGGGTCGCATGTCCGCAGGCAACGCATGAGGTGACGAGATGGGCGTCGAGGTGTCCGCAGTGCGGGCATTCGACGGCGGGAGATGAAAAGTTTTCGCCTAAAAAGATAGCCTGCACTTCACCAGTTTCCAGCGACTGCAGAACGCGCCGGAGTCCGGTAACGCCGTGACCTTTGGCCTTGGCAAAATCCAGCGTCTGGCGGAGTTTCGATGAGGCTCGTTCTTCGTTCCACTGAGCAAGGATTTTTNNCCGCACGTGTTCGAATCTCTTCGTTCGTCACGCTGGCTACATCTTCTGAGAAGCGCCCGATCAAGCGCTCTTTCACATAGGGGTGAAGATGGGGCTCGAACTCCGGCCAGTTGACGTCGTGGCAACCTACGATAAGGCGCTCCCAGACACCCTTTTCGAACTCGTTCAGCAAGCGTTCGGCGACGGCCTTAAAATGCTGACCCGCCTCCTCCGCCACGCGGCGCTCTGCATGGCCTGCCTCGTAACCCTTAAAACCGTAACTCGAAGCACTGCGTGAAAGCATGTGAACCATAGAATGTTGTTCGCGCAATTCGTCAAGACGAAGATCGAAGAAGCGGGCGCGCTGCCGGTCGACGACCGCGACGCAAAGAGTGGGTTGCGCTCCAAGTAAGGCTGCCAGGGGCTTTAATTGAAAACGGGATTGCAGATAGATGTGGGTGGACCCCAGAAGCGGCGGGAGTTCGTATTCTCTCCAAAACTTTTGAGCGGAGCAGGCGAACACGGCTTTCCCTTTGGTATTACTGCGCAGGTTGCCAGCTATATCGAGGACGCGATCAAGGTCGGCATGGAGTGAGCCATTTTTGCCGCTGGCGGCAGCGCTCTTGAGCGCTTCCTTCACTAAATCCTTGGCGACGATCGCTTCCCGGCGGTGCGACTTATCCTGGGGAGGATCGGGCTGGAAGTAAAAACTTAATGCGCAGGCACCTTTGGTTTCGTCCGCTTGAAATGCTGCCAACTCACGGATTTCATCCCGAGACATCATTATTCTCGCTCCTTCGAAAATTAGCTGCGTTCAGAACCTTAGATTCGCGTTTTCACTAAAAGGTAATCGCAAAAACTCTTAGTGAAGGTCGTGAGCGAATTCATTGGCGATGGAAGGCGCGGCCCGAATGCAGTCGCGAGCCCGTTGCACGGATTCGCGGACCGCCTCCTCANNACCGGTGATCGCGGCAATTTCTTCGAGGGAAAAACCTTCAATGCCGTAGAGGAGAAAAGCTTCGCGGTCGGTGCGATCGGCGTCGCGCAGCGCAGCCTGCACCAAAGCAATGACTTCATCGGAGTACGCGGCCTGCTCGGGAGTGGTGATCCGGCGATCGGGAATGGAACTTTCGCGGGTCCATCCCTCGTCGGGCTGGTGGAACTGGAGATTGGCTTCATCCGATGCTTGAACATTTTGGCGTCGACGACTGTCCTCAAGGCGGATAGAGTTATCCATTTCTTGGAGCCGTGCGCCCATTTCGCTCATCGCGTGCAGCGCTAAACGATAGAGCCAGGGCTCAAGGGACAACTTTTCCGGGCGGTCATGGTCGCCGAGAGCGCGGGCAATTACCTCATTCACCACCTCGGAAGTTGAAAGGCCGTTCTCGGGCATCTGCTCGTCGGAGCGGCGGAGGGAGAGTTCGCGATCCACGAAACGTGTGAGACGCGAAAGATTGACGTTGACGTAGGAACCAATGTCATCGGCCGAAATCGTCGGCGGCAGGACCGCGGCGAGGGTCTGCTCGAAGGGCACACCGGGTTCCTTGGATTCCTGCGCTCCGGAACGCCAGCGACGCCACTTGTGACTTGATCGCAGTATTTCTTTATGACGGATGATCTGCTGGATAAGCTCGTCGAATGCGGCTTTGATCGCGGCGGTTGGAGTGTAGGCTTTGGCCTGCGCCGCTAGTTGCCCGGACGGCAGGCGCAGATTCAGCGAAACCAGGACGCCTTCGCGCGTTGAGTTCTGATCGAGTACGCCCTTGAGATGGACGAGTTCCGGACGGAAGACCTGAAGACGTTTCTGGATCTTTTCGACCTGGTGATTGATTTCCTTTTCGATGTCGGGGGTCTTGTGGATTTTATAGCTGAAGTGAACGTTCATTTTTCGAGCCTCGGGCGCGGGGAGAATCCCCGTGAAGCTGCGATCTCGAAACAATTGTACACCCGGTTGCAGGAGTGAAAGTCGAGGTTTATTTACTGTTTTTTTCGCTTTTTCGCTTGACCTCCGCCTCTTTATTTCACATTTATTTCACATACACGGAATCTTCGGTGAGCTCCTTCGGCATCGCGACGGGAAACGGAGGAAATTCATGCGAGACGCCTTTCAAAAGAGCGACGGTGACTTCTGAGCGCTTGGTGCCATCGTGCACTGCGATCTTATGTTTCTTTTGCTCCGTGTAACCTTCCCACAGCGATACTCCGGCATAGGCGCCATCTTTGCGCAGAATGTAATAGGTCATATCGATAAACTTTAGCTTGTTCATGTCGTTGTTGTAATTGCGGACGATGCGTTTGAGGGCATCCATTCCGGCGTCGAGGGGCGACATGCCGTGGCGCATATTCTCGACAATCGTGTGCGCGCCAGCAACTTTAATATTTTCTTCGCCGCTGCCGGTGGCCCCGGCCGAGCCCACGTCCTGATCGGTATAGCAACCGGCGCCGATGATGGGCGAATCGCCGCAGCGGCCGGGAAGTTTGAACGCCAGGCCGCTGGTAGTCGTGCAGCCTGAGATTTCGCCTTTGTCGTTGAGAGCGGAACAGTGAATGGTTCCGGTCGGCGGGGATAATACGCGGCGGATGGCAGCCATGCGGAACTCGGGCTCGATGCCGAACTGCGCAGCGTGGTCGTCTAGCCGGCGAATACGTTCTTGCCACAGTTCGGATTGCGGTGACGTCGCGGGCGACGACGGCGGAACCCAGTGCGGGTCGGCCAATCCCGGTCCCCACCAGTCGTCCGTGGAATGAGCTTCTTTCCAGAGCAGCCAGATTTTACGGGAGCGTTCCGTGAGCAGGTTTTCGCGCGGAAAACCCATCGCCACGGCGAAACGCTCAGCACCTTCGCCTACAAGCATGACGTGGCCGGTGTGCTCCATGACGGCTTTGGAGACGAGCGAAACATTCTTAATGTTGCGCACGCCTCCAACTGATCCGGCGCGACGCGTGGGGCCGTGCATGCAGCAGGCGTCGAGTTCCACGACTCCTTCTTCATTCGGAAGGCCGCCAAGGCCAACGCTATCATCGTTTGGATCATCTTCCGGCCCCTTCACTACGCGGAGCGCTGCATCGAGCGTGTCGCCGCCGCTTTTCAGGAAGGCG
>PLBX01000218.1 GCA_003135495.1 Acidobacteriaceae bacterium
TATCGTCATCGCCTCGGCCGGTATTATGAATTCGTTGCCGGCGATCCTGGCGCTGCCATCGAAAACCTGCGAGCCGCGGTCGCGCTAAATCCGTACGACGCCCGCTATTGGTTCGATTTGGTAGGGGCATATAAGGTGGTTGGGGACGCATCCAGCGAACGGGCAGCGCTCGATCGAGCGTTAGAAGCTGAACCTACAGCGCCCGACTTCGCGTGGGAAGCGGCCAATCTTTTTCTCGTCGATGGCGAGATTGATCGTGCACTTCGCGAATTCCGGGTAGTGATTGCCAATGACAATTCGCGTATTGATGCCGCCCTGCATGCTTGCTGGCGCGTGCGTCCCGATACTGACGCGCTTCTCAAGGAAGTGGTGCCAGCCCGCACAGATACCCTAATTGCATTTCACGGATTACTAGCAAGCAAGAAAGAAACCGATGGCGTTATAAAGACTTGGGACCGGCTTGCAGAATTACGCCAAAAAGTTCGGAACATCGATTTGTACGAGCACGTGCACTATCTCATCGAAATGCATCGTCCGGACGCAGCCATGTCCGCGTGGGAGCAATCTGCCGCAACTCAGGGTCTGACTGCGTACCTCCCCACCGACGATAATCTGGTGGTGAATGGCGACTTCAGTCTTGATATTTTGAATGGCGGCTTCGATTGGACATATGTCAGTCGAACTGGCGTCAAGCCGTTGCTCGATGCCAGCGACTTTCGCCAAGGGCATCGATCGCTTTCGCTAACCTTTGAGGGTCCTGGAATTAATGACGCAGGGATTCAACAACTCATCCCAGTGCATGGCGCCACAACGTATGACTTCTCCGCGTACTACAAATCCGCGGAATTTGAAGGAGCAGGTGGACCGCAGATCGTTTTGCGCGATGCTTATAGTGGAGCACCGCTGTTTGCAAGCGACACCCTTAATGACGCGGATTTCTGGAAGGAAGTTCATTCCAAAATCACGACCCCCAATTCCACAACACTTTTGTCTTTGGCCATCGAGCGATTCCCGGCCGGTTCTCCAATTCGTGGGAAACTTTGGCTGGGTGATTTTGAACTTTCCCCCGACGATTCTGCTGCTGATTCTTCGGAAAAATCTCCTGCAACAAAGGAGCCGCAGTGAGTTCCGCTCTTGCTACTCCTCCGCAACCAACATCACCTGCCAAAGCCGCGCAGCCCAAACTCACAAACAATGCGATACTGCTGGGTGGATGCGCAATATTGTTGTTGGCCCCGATGGCGTTTGGAGCGGTCGAGCCCTGGGCAATTTTTGCTTTGGAAGCGTCGTCGGTAGCGCTTGCGGGGATTTGGTTTTACAGGCAAGTAGTGAAAGGGGAGCTGGACGTTTCTGACCATGTTCTTTACCGGCCGATGGCCGCTTTTTTTGCTCTCGGAATTGTGCAGTGGCTAACCGGCATCACCGCTTATCGCATTGAAACCTACACTCACCTACTGCTCTATGCCGCCTACGGCATGTTGGTATTCGTGGTCACGCAGACGCTGCGTCGATCATCTCAGTTTGAGTTGATGGCGAAATTATTCACGGCTTACGGTGGGTTGATTGCCATCTTCGCGATTCTCCAGGGAATGGCTCCGAACGGAAAAATTTATTGGATTTTCGGGCTCCAGCAAGGCGGCTTTATTTATGGGCCCTACGTCAATCACAATCACTATGCCGGCCTGATGGAAATGCTGCTTCCATTTCCTTTAGTGCTGGCGGCAACTCCGATGACGAATGGGAATCGTAAGATTATTGCTGGTGCCGTCGCCGCGCTGATGGCGGCGAGTATCTTTCTTTCCGGCTCCCGCGGAGGCATGTTGGCATTTGTAGTCCAGGTGCTGGTGCTCGGCGTTCTAATGCTCGGCAAAAGAAACTCAGGCTGGCAGCAGCCGCTGATGCTGGGCGGGTTCGTGGCTCTGGTAATTGTTTTTTTATTGTGGATGGGGGGTAACGAACTTACTCGTCGCCTCGCGAGTATTCATTCCGAGGCGCGCGAAGAGATCTCCGGTGGCGTGCGAATCACAATTGACCGCGATTGCTTGCGAATGTTTCTCAGGCGGCCGTTCTTCGGATATGGGCTGGGTACTTTCCCGATCGTTTATCCGCAGTTTCGCAGTTTTTACTCCATGTTCTTTGTCAACCAGGCGCACAATGATTATCTGCAACTGCTGGTCGAAACTGGGCTCGCAGGATTCTCCATTGCGATCTGGTTTCTGATAATGGTGTTTCGTCGCGCGGCGGGCAAATTGGCGAATTGGACCGAGAACGCCACCGGCGCGCTAACCGCAGCCGCGCTACTCGGATGCCTGGGGATTTTGGTGCACAGCTGTCTCGATTTCAACCTGCAAATTCCAGCGAATGCCGCATTTTTTTATGTTATGTGTGCGATCGCCGCTGGTCCTCCGTTGCAGGAATCGCAGCGCCGCCGCGTGGTTCGGCGGCACAATCTCATCGTGGAACCGACTGCGGAAGCTGCCGCGCAATAACCGGCTTTCCCGGGACGAGGCCGTCGACGAACAACGGGGTGAAATTCACCCGGAACTAACGGCTAAAATACCTCTGCACGCGCTAATCCGGCGCTCTATTTTCGGAGGTTTCTAGTTCCTACTGCGGTTACTTCGGTAATCTGGGCTTCTTTTGAGCTATTTTCCGTGATATAACGCCGATAGCTGCTCGTAAGGCTCGGAGTTGGGATCTAGGTCGATTTTTGGCTGGGTTAAAGAGGGTAGATGCGAGCAGATTTAGGAGGATTCGTGTCCGAAGCGCGTACCGGGAAAAGATTTCCGCTACATTTGCCGATCAAGATACATAAGGAAGATACCGCGGGCGATACCCATAGCGGTATGACCGGTGATCTAAGCGCAGCCGGCGTGTATATCCGCGCTGATGCGGCGCTCGAGGTCGGCTCCCCTGTAGAATTTGAGATCACGCTGCCGCCCGAGGTTACGGGCGGCAAAGACGATGTGGTAATTCAGTGCCGCGGCCGCGTGGTGCGGACCGATGAGCCCAATGCCAGCGCCGACACCGGGGACAGCCGGGGAGTCGCTTGCGTTATCGATTCTTACGAATTCGTTCGCAATAGTTAACCGGGGAGCGATCCATGTTGAAATTAATCTTGGCCGATAATCAGGCGATTTTCCGAGCTGGCATCGCCAAAGTGCTGGCCGTTGAAGACGAGATGCGCATCGTGGCCCAGGCGCAAACCTCTGAGCAGATGTTCATGGCGCTCGACAAATTTCGTGCCGCCGTGCTGATCATTGCTGGGGGATTCCACTCCGATTTCAATGCGGTGCTTTCGGCGGCCAATAAGAATAAGACGCGCGTCGTCGTCCTCGCCGATACTGGCGAGAGCGCACAGCGTTACATGGCAGCAGGCGCACATGGCGTCGTGTATCGGAACGTCACCAGTCCGGCGCTCGTCGACTGCGTGCGGAAGATTGCGCGCGGCGAGAACTGGGTGCAGGACATGGCGGTGCCGAGCGAGTTGACCGAAAACGATATGGTCGGGCTGCGCGTCCGCGATCGCCTTACAGCGAAGGAGCTGCGCATCGTGGCTCTCATCGTTCAGGGCTATAAGAATAAGGAGATCGCTACTCAGTTGGGAACGACGGAACAGGTGATCAAGAATTACCTGCGCAACGTTTATGACAAGATTGGCGTGTCGGACCGTTTGGAACTCGCGCTGTTCACTATTCACCATCGCATTCTGAACGAAGCCGCGGCGGCTACTGCTGCAGCCGCGATCCCGCAGCCATCGCAGAGTGCGGGAATCAGCAACTAGTTTCTTCAATGACCTTAGAAGGCCGCCTACGGGCGGCCTTTTTGTTGCTTGCGTAGCTCTCAGCGCTCAACGCTGCTACCTCACTGAGTCGCAAACCTGAACCCACGTCCTAACTCCCGCCTTCACAACGAAACCGCTATTCTTGATCTCCATGAAAATCAACCTCAGGTTTCTCTATCGGGCCGTTCTTACTTCAATCATCTTCTATTCGGCTTTCGCCGCAGCGCAAACTGACGCTGTCGACAACTACGTGAAATCGGAGATGGCCCGACAACAGATTCCAGGAGTCGCGCTTCTTGTCTCGCGTGCTGGTGAAGTCATCCGAGCGCAAGGCTACGGCATGGCGAATCTTGAGTTGCAGGTTCCGGTTAAGCCGGAGACACTCTTTCAATCCGGATCCGTGGGCAAGCAATTCACCGCAACCGCCATCATGATACTGGTTGAGGAAGGCAAGATCGAGCTTGAAGATCCGCTCACAAAATATTTTCCGGAGGCACCCGAAACCTGGAAGCAAGTCACGATTCGTGAACTCCTCAGCCACACAGCAGGGTTCACCGATTATCCAAAGAGTTTCGACATGCGGAAAGATTACAGCGAGCAAGAGTTACTCAAAATTGTCGAGAAGATTCCGCTGGCATTCACGCCTGGCACAAGTTGGAGCTACAGCAATCTTGGCTTTCTCACTCTCGGCATCGTGATCCACAAAGTTACCGGCGAGTTTTATGGAGACTTTCTTCAGGAACGCATCTTTCATCCGTTGGGAATGAACTCAACTCGCATCATGAGCGAAGCGGATATCATTCCGAATCGCGCTGCGGGATATGTGCTGGTCAAAGGTGAATTGAAGAATCAGGAATGGGTTTCGCCAACGCTTAACACGACTGCGGATGGCAGTTTGTATTTCAACATTCTCGATCTTGCGAAGTGGGATGCTGCGCTTTACACCGGGAAGCTGCTGAAACAATCGAGCCTTGAGCAGATGTGGACTGTCGCCAAACTCCGCGATGGGCAGCCAAACTCAGGGCATTACGGATTTGGCTGGTTCGTAGCAGATAAAAATGGCCGTCACATTGTGGAGCATGAAGGCGCGTGGCAAGGCTTCCAGACTCACATTTCGCGTTATATGGATAACAAACTCACGGTGGTCGTTCTGACGAATCTTGGTGGTTCGAAGCCTAACCTAATTTCCGATCGCATTGCCGAAATGTATTTGTCGGGAGCTGTGAAATAAATGGGGCAATGTGAAATAGCGGTGAGACGGGCCAAGCCCCGTCTCTACACAATTTTCTCTCCTATGCTCTTCGCTTGGGTGAAAAGATAGAGATAATCCGGGCCTCCGGATTTCGAATCGGTGCCGGACATGTTGAA
>PLBX01000342.1:0-4888 GCA_003135495.1 Acidobacteriaceae bacterium
CTCCGTAGCTCAACTGGATAGAGCATCAGACTTCGAATCTGAGGGTTGGGGGTTCGACTCCCTCCGGGGTCACCATTTTTAGGTATTTCTTTTCTAAATTCCCTTAAGAGCTTGGTAGCACTTGCACTATGGTTACTTGCGGTGGGTTCCTTTTCACGGTGCAATTATCGTGAGGAGCGAATTATGCTGCGTGTTTTTGGGTTTCTAGGGACGGTCATTACGATGGCGATTGGGATGTACATCTACTCGCTGCAGGTTAAGACTTTGGCACCGAGCGCGGGCGGGGGGAATCCGGAAGAGATGGCTACGATCACGGGCGTGAAGAACGACCTGATTGGTATTGCGAATGCCGAGCGTGGATACCTGGCATCTGAGGGAAAGTATGGCTCGCTGGATGATTTGACGGCGGGAAAATATCTAACCGTCAAAGGTGAGCGTGAGCCTTACATTTATAACGTCGAGATAACGTCCAGCAGTTTTCGAGCGACGGCTACGCGGACTACGAAGGGCGCTCCGGCACAGTTGTGGATTACGGAGACGATGGAAGTGCAGAGTTCGAATTGAAGAGTGGCGTCTGGAGTTGTTGTGGTTGCGTTTGATGCAGAGATCAGAATCTTTACCACAGGGCACACAGGGGTTCACAGAGAAATGCCACTGGGGAATCGGATAGCAGAATTAGCTGGCGCTGGTCTAGCTGAATTAAATCGTGGTTATGTTTTTTTCCATTCGGTGAGGGACATAAGTTCGTCCATAATTTCCTGCAGCCGCTGTAGACGGCGTTCCTGATCGGACGCTCCAATCATTTTTTTCCCGCCTTGCAAATATTGGCGATTCGCTTCGCTGATCTCTGCGATTTCGTCGCGTAACTTCCCGACTCGCTCTTTGACGGACTGCGGCATACAGATAGGCTAGCAGAACCTTGGGAAGTTGGTTTCGATTCGAAGGAATATTTGTTGTGGAGCAGTGATTTGATAAGCAGGCCGCGACTAGATATGCAACGCGAAGTTCGAGTTGACTGGATGTGCGGGTTGACTTGCAGCGAGTCGCCGAGTAAATTTGCGGAACTGCTTTTTTGATCTTTCTCAAAATTCTTTCTCAAAATTAGGTTCGCGCATGATCGTAGGCCAGCTCGGTGCTGGTGCTATGGGAAGCGGGTGATAATCCCGCGCTGCCGCGCAACTGTAAGCGAGGACAACGCAACCGGCCACTAGGGAAACCTGGGAAGGCCGATTGTAGAAACTGGATGCTGGGCTCATGCTCACATCCTTACTCGCAAAGCCAGGAGACCGGCGTGAACCGTCCACCACAACCCTTTCGCGTGATAAAGGAGACGTGCCATGCGCTTGCTTGCTGGTAGTTTTTTTCTGTTGACGATTTTTCTATCTTTCGTTTCCGCGGCATCCGCCGAAATCAGAATCAAAGTTATCGATCCTCAAGGCTCGGCGGTAGCGGGGGCGCAGGTTCGATTGCTGGCGAATGATAAGTCGCTTCCAACGCTGATTCAAAACACGTCGGCCGAAGGGCTGGCTGTGTTTCGCGACGCGGGATCTAAATCAAACTCATATCGTGTGCGAGTGCTGGCCGCTGGCTTCGCGGTTGAAACAGCGGATGTCGCCAAGAACGACGAACTCTTAACGGTAAAGGTTCGCCTGGCTACGGCTGCGGAAACTGTGGTGGTGACTGCGACTCGCACTCCCGTTGCGAGTCAAGCAGCGGGGGCTGACGTCAATACGCTCACTAGTGGACAGCTGGAGTTGATGCATCCGGTAGCGGCGGATGATGCCATACGTTTCTTGCCGGGAGCGGTGGTAAATACTTCAGGTCAGCGCGGCGGAATTTCATCACTGTTTGTTCGTGGTGGGGAATCGACTTACAACAAAGTGATCGTCGATGGCGTCGCCGTCGATAATCCTGGGGAGACAATTGATTTTGGGACTCTGCCGTTGGGGCAGGCGGACCGACTGGAATTTGTGCGCGGGGCGCAGAGCACTCTATACGGCTCGGATGCGATGACCAGCGTGGTTCAGGTTTGGACGCGCACTGGGAGCACTAGGGTTCCGGAGCTGCGATTTGGGGCAGATGGAGGGAATTTCGGGACGGCTAATGGATATGCATCGTTGGCCGGAGCGGACGGACGTTTCGACTACAACTTTTTTGGCGACCAGTTCAACAGCAACGGGCAGGGGATTAACAATGCTTACTCGGATTCGCTGGAAGGGGCGAACGTTGGCGCGGCGCTCAGCGATAGTGTTTCTTTGCGAATCCGGATGCGCCATTCCAATAGTCATACGGGAGTTCCGGGGGAGTGGAGTTTTAATGGATACGACCCGCTGGTGCTGGTAAATGGAGTGCTGCAGCCTCTGCCGCCCGATCCTAGCGAATGGTCGCAGCTGAACAGTCTGCTTGGGAGCGTGGAACTTGCGGTGGCGTCTCCGTCGGGATGGCAACACCGGTTTACGGGCTTTGATTATCTGTATCGCTATACGGAAGTGAATTTGAATGGCGATCCGGCGAGGATCGATGGATATGGCTTTCCTTCCGACTACCCATCTCACCAATACGATCACATCAACCGGGTAGGATTTGAATATCAGGGAGATTACTCGGAACGAGCGTGGACGCATTCCACGTTTGGTTACCGCATTGAGAATGAAAATGGAGTTGTGGGAGATCTGTTGTATCCGCCGTCGACTTCTGGGCAGCGTTTGACGCAAGATGCTTATTTGCAGCAGCAGTTCACGCTGGGCAGGCTCTCGGTGATTGCCGGAGGCAGGTTCGTTCACAACAGCGTGTTTGGCAATACGGGAGTGCCGCGTGTCGCTCTGACGCTGCTCGCTTTTCGCGGTGGAGAATTGTTTTCTGGTACGCGCTTGCGTTTTTCTTATGCTACGGGTTTTATGGAGCCCGCCCTGTATCAGACATTTGCCAGTCTTCCGTACTATGTTGCGAACCCGGCTCTTTTGCCGGAGCGCACACGGGCGTTCGAGGCTGGATTTCAGCAAAAACTTTTTGCGGGTCGTTGGGCTCTGGATGCAACGTATTTCAATAATCTTTTTCACGATCAGATTGAGTACGGGACCAATCAATCGACGTATCAAGGCTATCCGGCGGGAACTTTGGGACAATTTTTTAATGTGCAACAATCGCTTGCTCATGGGGCCGAGGTTCAATTGCAGGGAGCGCTATGGAAGAAGTTGCTGTTGACAGCGGCCTATACCTACACGTCGACGCAGTATTTGCAGGCTCCGCTTTGCACTGCGGCGAATTTTTGCAATCCGCTGTACGACACTGGGAATCCGCTGCTTCGCCGGCCCAAACATTCGGCGACGACGATGTTGAGTTACCTGGGGACACGGTGGGGGGCGAATCTGGCGGGCAGTTTTGTGGGGCGGCGTCCGGACTCTGATTTCGAGGGATTCGGAATCAATCATGCGGCGGGTTATGCACGAGTGGATTTGGGCGGGTGGTACGCGATCAATACTCGAGTCAGCGCGTACGTGAACGTTTCGAACGCGCTCAATGAGCATTACAACGAAGTGGTGGGGTATCCGGCACTGACGGCTAATTTTCGAGCGGGGATGAGGTTTCGAATCGGGGGCGAATAATTTAGCGGCGGCTGGGCGAAGTCTCTTTTACTTCTTCTTCGGAGTTTAATTCGTCGCACGGATTACTTGGTCTAAGATTTTTTTCCTTGGCGCAATTCTCGGCGGCTCCGCCATTGTAGCGATGGCGTACCTCGTGGAGTTTTTGAACTTCCCTTTCGCCGAGAGGTTGTTCGTTCCCCAGGAGGTGGGTAACGAGAGCGATCTTTGCGAAGTGCTCTACGGTTTCCATTTTCATGTAGGCACTTTCGAGCGAAGGTCCAAATGTGACCACGCCATGATTTGCCATTAGGATGGCGTCATGGCTGGGAATAAGAGGCTCAAGAGCGTCGGTCAACTCGGGGGTGCCGGGAGTGCCGTAGCGCGCCAAGGGAATAGAGCCGAGGCCGACGACCACCTCGCAGACCAGGGGACGGTTTAAATCTAAACCAGAGGCCGCGAATCCGGTTGCGGTTGGCGGATGGGCGTGAACGATGCCGTGGACGTCGGGACGCAGGTGATAGATCAGAAGGTGCATTCCGATTTCGCTCGAAACTCTGCGTTTTCCGGCAACGCGTTTTCCGTCCATGTTAACGATGACCATGTCGGAGGCGCGCATTCTGCCTTTGCTGATACAGGTGGGGGTTACCAACAGGTGGTTCTCGTCGAGGCGGACGGAGAGGTTTCCGTCGGTCGCGGCGACGAACCCGTTCTCGTGCAAGGCGCGGCCGAACTGCACAATTGCTTGCCGATGCTGGCGATCATTAAATCTAAATCTGGTCATTTGTTGTGGGATTCTTGCCGCAGAACCCTGCGCGGCCATGTTACAGCAGGGCTTGGAAGTCTTACAACAGTTAGCTTCTGAATTATGTGACGAAATGAAGAATTGCGGTGAAACGGGAACCTCGCGGGGCCGCTGGGTGTGAGCGTCCCCCTATAATCTTCGGATGCTGGTCTCGGAGTTTGACTATGTTCTTCCTGTTGAACGTATTGCTCAAGAGCCGCTAGCAGATCGCGCCGCGTCGCGGATGCTGCAGTTGGATCGACTTAAGGGGACGTGGCGCGATGGGGTGTTTCGCGAATTTCCTGACTTGCTGCGGCCGGATGATCTGCTGGTTCTGAATAATACGCGCGTCTTCGCGGCGCGACTTTATGCCCAGCGGAGCGGAAATCGAGCACAAGCGTCGAATTCCAGGCAACCGGTGCAGGATTTCCTTCGCGGAAGAGTAGAAGTGCTGCTAACGCGGCAATTGACGGTTCATCCGAATGACTGGGAGTGCCTGGTGCGGCCGGGGCGGAAGATTGGA
>PLBX01000342.1:4948-7728 GCA_003135495.1 Acidobacteriaceae bacterium
TCGAGCAAATTGGACAGGTGCCACTTCCTCCTTATATACGGCGCGATGCCGATGGAGGGGGGCCTTCGCAGAGCGACAGGCAACGGTACCAGACCGTGTATGCTCAGCCGCGAGGGTCGGTGGCCGCGCCCACGGCGGGTTTGCACTTCACGCCTGAAGTGCTAAGCGAGATTCGAGGACGGGGNNCTGGGGACTTTTCAGCCGGTACGAGTCGAAAGGGTGGAGGATCATAAACTGCATCGCGAGTGGTACGCAATTTCAGATCAAGCGGCGGAGGCCATTCGGAGGGCGAAGAACGACAAGCGCCGTGTGGTGGCAGTAGGCACCACAACGGTACGGACCTTGGAATTCGCTGCGGAGTTGGGAACTCACGTCGGAAAAGGTATCGAAGCTGGAAGCGGGGAAGCGGATATTTTTATTTATCCGGGATACAAGTTTCGCGTTGTGGATGCGCTGCTGACTAATTTCCATTTGCCGCAATCCTCATTGCTGATGCTAGTGTGCGCGCTGGGCGGCAAGGATTTGGTGATGGCTGCCTATCATCATGCTGTCGAGACGGGTTATCGATTTTATTCGTATGGGGATTGCATGTTGCTTGAGTGACCGGAGGATCGGACTGACTCTGGCTTGTTTTGGGAGTTGGGAAGGCAGCATGCTCAATTCGGGGTAGTTCAAGCATGTAAACTTGGTTCACATTGAATTTTAGATTCTTTAGTTCGTTATCTTCTAACGTCCGCAAGGCCAGTAACGCCCACAAGGCCTTGATCGCGTTCTGCGTGCTTAGTTTGAGTGTTGCGGCGCAAGTGCAGCGCAAGTCCGCTACGAACGGGGCGGCCTCTTCTAAGACGGGGACAGAGGACGCACAACTTTACCGAAATGCTGCTTTCGGATTCCGCTACAAGATTCCATACGGATGGGTGGATCGGACCGCCGAGATGAACTCGCAGGAAGTTCAGCGCGATGCGAAAGCGGATACGGATGTCTCTTCGATGAAGGCGAGAGACTCGAGGGCAGCGGAGAAAGCTGAGGTGCTGCTGGGGGTTTTCGAGCGGCCTCCCGAGGCGTCGGGAGAGGGTGTCAATGCCGGGGTGGTGATTGCGTCCGAGAGCGCGTCATCGTACCCCGGGCTTAAGAAGGCGGAAGACTATGTTGGTCCGATAACAGAAGTCGCGATCTCACAAGGTTTTAAGAGCGCGGGCGACCCTTATACGGTGGAGGTTGAGGGCCGCCAATTGGTGCGGGTTGATTTCGTCAAATCGAGGACGAGTACGGTCACGATGCGGCAGTGCACGCTGATCTTGCTGGCGAAGGGCCGAATTGTCTCGTTCACGTTTATCGCGAGCGGGGAGGACGAACTGGATGACATTATGGACGGTCTTCATTTTGGTCCCGGTGGCGCGGCGGCCCACTAGTTTAAAGGCATTATTTTCGGGCTTTTTGGCGTAATCGGGAGCGGCGAAAACTACGTCCCAAAGTGGAACAAAGCAGGCAGTTTACAGTCTCGGTTCCAACCTCAAAAAGGGCACTATTTGTGGTAAAATAACCAGAGTGCAGTTGATCGCTAAATAGCAGAAAATTCAATAAGTTGTACCAATTGGCAGTGGCAGAATCTACCCTGTAACCGAGGGCATAGATTCGGCTTTTACATGGAGCAAAATGGCTACGAAAGAATTGCAAGCCGAACTGGTTGAGGCGCGAAACGCTGATGCGAAAAGCGTCGACGGTAAAAACAAGAACGGCAAACCGATTAATGGGGATTACACCGCAGATTCGATCAAGGTGCTGGGCGGCATGGAGGCGGTGCGCAAGCGTCCGGCGATGTACATCGGATCGACGGGCGAGATGGGTTTGCATCATCTTGTGTACGAGGTCGTGGACAACTCGGTTGACGAGGCGCTGGCAGGTCATGCTGACAAGATAGAAGTCACGATCCATCTGGATAACTCGATTACGGTGGTCGACAACGGGCGTGGTATTCCGGTCGACAACATGGATATTGACGGGGAAAAGATTCCGGCAGCGCAAGTTGTGATGACGACGTTGCATGCGGGCGGCAAGTTTGACAGTAACTCGTACAAAGTTTCAGGCGGGCTGCATGGTGTTGGTGTGAGCTGCGTTAACGCGCTGAGTGAAGAACTTGATCTCGAAATATGGCGCGACGGGTTCACCTGGGAGCAGACTTATTCGAAGGGTGAACCGACTAGTAAGTTAAAAAAGGCTGGGGCCAGCAAGAAGACAGGCACAAGAGTTCATTTTGTGCCTGACAAGACTATCTTCACCACTACCCTTGAGTACAACTTCGACACGCTCTCACAGCGGCTGCGCGAATTGGCATTCCTTAACAAGGGTCTGATTATTACGCTGACCGATGAGCGCGCCACGGATTCGAAGACGGGAGAGGCGAAGCACACTGAGTTCAAATACACCGGCGGGATCGCCGAGTTTATTAAGCATCTGAATCGCGGCAAACAGACGCTCCATGACAAACCGATATACATGGAAGCGGACAAAGATCAGGTACATATCGAAATCGGGCTGCAGTATAACGACGCGTACTCGGAATCGGTTTTTAGTTTTGCGAACAATATCAACACCGTCGATGGTGGGACACATCTTTCCGGCTTCCGCACTTCGCTGACGCGAACAATTAATTACGCGGGACAGCAGATGGGGTTGTTCAAGGATGTGAAAGAGAACCTTACCGGCGATGACGTGCGTGAAGGACTCGTCGCAGTCATCAGCGTAAAGCTGTCGCAGCCGCAGTTCGAGGGTCAGACCAA
>PLBX01000342.1:7845-15522 GCA_003135495.1 Acidobacteriaceae bacterium
AAGATCCTCAACGTCGAAAAGGCGCGCTACGACAAGATGCTGGCGCATGAAGAAATTCGTGCCATGATTACGGCGCTGGGCACGGGTATATCGAAAGAAGACTTCGATCCGACGAAAGTTCGCTACGGCAAGATCATTTTGATGACCGACGCGGACGTGGACGGCTCGCACATCCGGACGCTGCTGCTGACGTTCTTCTTCCGGCACATGCAGGAGCTGATCAAGCGCAACAATGTTTATATTGCGCAGCCTCCGCTATTCGGGATTAAGAAGGGCAAGACGCATCAGTACATTAAGAACGAACATGAATTTGTGAAGGTGATGGTGAAGCGGGCTTCGGAAGGGCTGATCGTCCGTTACGGAGACGGTGCGGCCAAGATAGAAGGCGCGGCTTTGACCAAGTTCATTACCGTGCTGAATGAGTATCTTGGCTTTTTGGACAAGCTGAACAAGCGCATTCGGGTCGAGGAAATTACCAGCCTGTTGCCGAAATTCGACCTCGCGAAACGGGTTGACTTTGAGGGAGATAAGAAGACTCCGCCTAAGAAGATTGAAAAACTCGAGAAGGAACTGAAGCGGTTGCAGAAAGATTTGAAGTTGAAGAGTGTGGAGACGCGCTTTGACGAAGAACATAATCTTTG
The DNA here is from genome assembly GCA_003135495.1 of Acidobacteriaceae bacterium. GTDB lineage: Bacteria > Acidobacteriota > Terriglobia > Terriglobales > Acidobacteriaceae > Acidiflorens. Next base: position 8,487 of record PLBX01000342.1, read on the forward strand.
GGCGGTCCACTTCGTGAACTCGCAGGGCGCGGAGCATGTCATCAACTGGGAACTGGCTTCGACTCCGGAATGCCGACAGGTGATTGCGAAGTTTAAGCAGATTGAGCAGTATCTGGAGCCGCCCTTTGTGGTGGAGAGTTTGCCCAGGGCGGCAAGGACGGCGACTGGGGCGGGCAAAGACGAAGAAGAGAATGACGAGGCGGGCGAGAGCGCGGACGCCGACGAAAATTTGAGCGCGGCTGAGGGCACAGAATCTGAGAAGGCGCAGAAGAAATCTGGCAAGGCTCCGGCGCGTCGCGGGAAAGAGCCGGAGATCGTCGAAAAGAATACTGCTCGCGAGCTTTTTGACTATGTTCTGAATGAAGGGCGCAAGGAGTACATTGTCCAGCGTTATAAGGGTCTGGGAGAAATGACGGCCGAGCAGCTCTGGGAGACGACTATGGATCCGGAGCGGCGGACGCTTCTGCAAGTTCGACTCGAAGATATTGCGGAGTGCGAGACTATTTTTACTACGCTGATGGGCGAGGATGTGGAGGCGCGTCGGAAGTTTATTGAGGACAACGCGCTGGACGTTAAGAATTTGGATATTTAAGATTGCGTAGTTGCAGCATGTGGCTGATCTGTTTTTGAAACGGACAGGTCAAAGGCTGCGGACAGGAGTGTCCGCTCCACACGAACTCGCGCAACGCGACTTGTAGATACGATCGAAGGCTAGCCACAGTCCCGCGATGATGCCGAACACAAGGTAGCTTCCTTCGGGGCCGACTGAGCCTCCGGATAACCAGACGGGGCCGTGCAGGGTGGAGTTGAGCAGGTGGCCTGGAAGGAGGGCTCCGCTGTCGGGAACGGAGTAGAGAAAGGTTTCGCCCCAATCCCAAGCCATGTGAAAGCCTACGGCCCACCAGAGGTTTCCGGTGCGACGCAGCGTCAGGCAGAGGAAAAAACCGATCAAACCAGCCGCGATGAGTCCTGTTTTGGCTTCGCCCGGGTTGCTTTTGTGAATGTATCCGAATGCTACTGATAGAAAAACGGCCGCGGGCCAAAAATTAATTCCACGCGATAGAACCCATTGCGAGTAGCCGCGGAGAAGGAATTCCTCGAAGAGGGCGGTGAGCAGAAAAAGCGCGCCATGATAGGCGGCAAACTTCATAATGCGGGTTCCGTGCAGAGCTAGCGAACCGAATTCAAAAGCGCCCGCGACGTGCAGTGCGAACATCAGCGCGCTGATTCCCGCTATGCCCCAAAGGGAGCCTATCCAGAAATTTCGGCGGAAGATGCGCTGGGGAGGTAATCCGAAGTCGCCGAAGGGGCGGCCTTCGATGCGCGTCATGGCGAAGGCGGGCAAGATGGCGGCGAGCATCATGCTTGCCTCCACTATTAAGCGCCACCAGGCTGAGTTGAAATTGGATTGGAGTGACGCTAGCAGCCAACCTTCTAACTGGAAAACAATCCAGACCATCGCCAAATAGGCCAGCCAGCGCGGGAATGCGTAAAGGCCATCTGGTCCCGCGAAAACTGAGCGCAGCGTGAAATGGTGACGGGCTGGCGAGGCCGATGACGATGACGAGGCCGCTAACGATGATGATGACGTGAGCGAAGAAGGAGTCGAAGAGTTGGGTGGGGAGGAGTCGGTTTCGCGCGAGATCGCGGCTGGATCTGATTCCGGGAAAGAAGATGATAATCGGTTGTTATCCATCTTTAGTTAATATCCAGTGCGAGTTAGCGTTATCCAGTGCGTCTCCGACATGGTAAAACAGTTGGTCCTGCTTCGTTGGGTACATGTTGAGACGAGTTCTTGATTCCGCTGCTTTCCGCGGCCCGCAAATCGCGGCGGCGGGACTACTTCTTATCTACCTGCTGCAATGCGTATGGCTAGTCCATGTGCAAGTGAAGCAAGCGTTGCTGCCGGATTCCGACCAGGCGTTGCGGATGTACCAGGGGATCGAACAATGGAAGGGCGGCGCTATGGCGGGAACGCCAGAGTCGTTGCGAGCGGAAGCCGCTACGGGCGTGCCTTCCGCGGGCAGGGCTGGGCATTTACGCGTGTTAGACGGTTTTGATCAAGACCGTTCGCCTCTGTATTATCTGCTCGCCGCTGTGCCGCTCCTCTTGCCTTTTAGTTCGAGATGGCCGGAATGGCTTGGGCCGTTTGCGGCGGCCGCGCCCCAGATGTTCTTTGGCGTGATGCTGGGAGCCTCGTTGTGGTATGTAGCGCGGCGCCTTTACGGCAACGCCGGAGGGTATATCGCTCTGGCTCTGTATTGCTTTTCGCCGGCGATGATCGTGAATACCGCGGGCGTGCAGAGTGTGGGAGAGATGGGAGGGCTGTGGGGATCATTTGGAATCATCTTCACGGGGATAGCGGTGGCGCACACGCTGTATGCTCCGCGCGAGGTGCTGATCTGGAATTGGCGGCGTATCCTGCTCCTCGGATTGTCAATGGCCCTGGCAGTGGGAAACCAGTTTTCTCTAGTAGTGCTGGTGTTGATAATTTTGCCGATCATGTTCTGGGTGGCGCCAGTGCGGCCAAAGGCGGCGCTTGCGGTCTGGACCATGGCGATCGCAGTTGCAGGAGTGATAATTTTTGCCGCCTACTCTTTTGAGCCGGCGCTATTGTGGCAAGGGATGCTGCACGCACGTTGGATAAATTTCGAACCTGCCGCATTCAGCATGAGGATCGCATATGGCAGCGTGGTGCGATCGATCATGGCGGGAAGTCCGCCGCTTATCCTAGCGCTTCCTGTAGCCCTAGTTGCATACTTTTCGTGGAAACGCGCACGCTATTTCGGCAACACCATTCCGCTGCTCATCGCTATATTATTTGTGATTTTGACGCTGAGCGCGGCTCGCTTTCCGGGACAAGCATTCCGGTTGGGCACAGTTATGTTCCTGTTTGTCTTTGTTGCCGGATTGTTCGCCGATTTGCTGGAGACTCAACACTCGGAACTGGTGGCGGCAAGTCTTTGGGGAGTTCTGGGAGCGTCGGCACTATGGAACGTGTGGCAGTTACTGCGCCTCTGAAATTGTGACTTTTTAGCGACCTCAACGGGATTCGCAAGTTAAAATTAATTAACCTATAAGTAAGGAATTAATGATGAGTAGCCCTGACACGAGCGCAGTATCGAAAACAATTTATGTTTCGCACACCGGCCTGCCGCTAAGTTTTGAATTCGAGTGGCCGTTCCGGCACGCTACGTCTGGCGCGGATTTTGACGTGCTGCATGCTGTCATTACATTGGAGAACTCGGGTGGACTACGGGCACTAGTGGCGGTGAATCTTTCAGTGACGTTGCGCGAGGTATTGCCTTCGCTTGAACCAGAGAATACGGAAGCTCCAGTGATTAATGCTTTGCGGAAGGAAGTGGACAACAAGCAGACGGAGTTTGTGAAGTCGGGAAAACTAGTGCCGCTGCCATTTTCCAGCAGGCATTACAACTTCAAACAGCAGCGCTGGGTCTTCGGCAAAGCGAGCGACGAGGAAATCGCAAGAGCGATTGAGCGAAAAGTTTATTGGCAGACCCGGGTGGTCGGCGGAGATGTCTGGCTCGGCGACCCGACCGAAGCTCTGTACCTCGATACTACGGCAGATCACATTGCGGAGATCGCCGCGGGACTAGAGAAGAGGAAATTGTTCACTCTAGTGCGGCGTTTCGCAACCGCGCTGCCCGCGCTGATGGATCAGAAAGAGCGGTTTGAATCGGAGATGTCGGAAGCACTGCATCAACTTGAGGAGAAGCATGCCTTTGAGCGCGGGTAGAGGAAGAAGTTTTTCTTGATGCATGGCGCGGATTGTTACCGCGCGGAGTGTTGGTGTGCTGATCATACTGCGCGGATCGCTATTGTGCCGATACTTCGCAGCCGTCAATGCGGACCAAGTTATATCGTAGCAAGGTGCGCGTAGCTTCGAGGACGGAGGGTAGGTGAACGGCGCGTTCATGAAAGATTTTCAATAAGTCGATCGCTGGAATGTGTCCTTTCTCTTCAACTTGATTGAGAATCTCTCTCTCCACATGATCGAGTTGATGCTTGATAGTTAATGCTTGTCCAAGCAAAGTAGCGGTTGTTTTCGCGCGGAGATCGCGTCCGGCGACGTGTGCGTCGAGAAGGGCTATGGGACCGGCAAGGCGCAGGGAACTGCGGTGAAGGATATCTGGCCAACCGCCGATGCGTGTTGATCGTTCGGATAGAAAAGCTGCATCGATCTCGGCGCCGGCCGTGCGATGCGGCGGTGGGGACTGGTCGATACGCGACCACGGCGACCCACATCGAACATCGCTCCATTGAAAAGAAATGAGGAGAGAGACCATGCGGACGTAGCCCTGCGATTGGAGATTGCGTGACCATTCTAGGGTGGAATCTAAAACGTCCTGATAGTCGTCCCCTTTTGAATGCCCGATGGCGTATTTAAGCGCACTGTGTTCTCCGAGACGGAGCATGTAAATGTCCATAGGAGCTCCGTTCAGCCATTCGCGGAGACGGTGGGTTAAAGGCTCCCGATCGCGCTCGCCGAGTTCGGTGACTATCTGTGCAATGCCGCCCGGGGCGAGGTGATGGGGTAAACCAGCGACAATTCGCTTCTGCACATCCTCGCCGGAGGGTCCACCGTCACGAAACGTAAGATTATTCAGAGGCGAGGGCACGAAGGGAGGATTCGCCGTGATCAGGTCAAAACGCCCGTTCCCTATGGGATCGAAGAGATCGCCCACTACCACTTCGAGATTAGCGGCTCCGGAGATCTGTGTATTAAAGCGCGTGCATTGAGCAGCGCGCGGATTGATATCGACGGCGAGAACGTGCTGCGTATGGCGCGTCGCCAGAAGAGCATGAATTCCCGAACCTGTGCATAAGTCGAGCGCGGAGGAAAATTTCCGGCGTGGAACGCAATTTAAGAGATTGCGGCTGTCGCGGCCTACACTCATTACATGATCATGGGGCGCGGTCGGATAGCCGGGATGAGGGAGTGCGGGCCATGCGTGGTCGGAAAAGATGAGTCGAGTGCCGGCAGGAAACAAGGAAGCGCGAGCGCGAGTGCGGCCGGTATCATCAACTTCCAGTAAACCGCAACGCCTGAAAGTTTCACACTCCGACTGCGAGAATAACTGGCCTAGTTCGTTCCCCGGCAAACTTCCCTGTAAGAGAAAAAGGTCAATAGCCAGGGCGAGAGGATCGCGATTCGACAGTCGCTCTGAACGATAAACCGGGGAAGCGCGCCATTGCAGGTCTGTAAGATCTTTCAGGCCGAGCCGGTTGCCAACTAATCTTTCGGAGTAACCCAAAGTAGCGAGCTTCAACATAATACTTTGCGCCGCGGGGATATCTTCCCGATTCAACACGAAGCTGGCACGCTCGGTCATAGACTGAAGTATGTCGCAATCCACTGACCAACTTACATTAGACGAAAGCGCAAATTTGCCAGGATGGATTGTGGCCTAGAAATCGACGGCCGGGTTCGGCGCAGAAACAGCCTTTGGTGCGGGGAAGAGCGATCGGCCAAACCGGCCGAACGCGGAGGCCTGAGGGAGGTTGCACGCTCGCGGTATCCGTATGTACACACACATAAGTATGCAATCTCGAGTGATGACGGGAGGTTATAATTAGACAAGTAGCCATAGGAGACGCTCCACGGGCTCTCAGCGTCAATGACTTAGGCAGCTTTCCGACTAACGATCCTATGCGGCAAATGTATTTATGTTAGATAACATCTCAAAGTATTAAATCGCCATAACCAGCGTCTATCTTGCAATCCATCCCGTAAGAATGCCGGTTAAAAAGTTGAGGACGAATAATTATATTGACTTAATAATACATAGGATTCTATTGTTGTCGTGCAGCACTTTTATAATGAACTTATGATGGGACTAAGGAGTAACGGTCATGATAGAAGCATACTTGCACGAGAACGATGAGCAAAGTTTTGGCGAGTTCCGCCGAAAAGTGCGTTCGTCCGAAGTGCTTTCGGCCGCAATGCAGCGCTTGTTACATACCCTTCATTTCAGCGGTCGCGTAAGCGTTATTGTGCAAAACGGAAAAGTGCTAAAGTCTGGCTACGAGGAGGGTTACTTCCGGCATTCTTCGGAGGTAGCTGCCAGATTGCAGTGATAAGTTAGGAATAACTAAATAGCAATACAGGTCATCGTAAGAGAAACGAGCCCTGGGCCGAGAAATCGGTTCAGGGCTTTTTTAGTGCACGTGGATGTCATTTCATAGTTAGAAAGGCAATCATGAATTTCACAGGCAGCGTGGAAGACCAATGGGTTCAACTTAATTTGAAGTATTGCGAGAGATGCGGTGGATTGTGGCTGCGTTCTGAAGGAGCAAGTGGCGTCTATTGCGGAAGCTGTAGCGCCCACTTCGCCCAGAGGCCAGCCCCGGGCGAGGTTGGTCCTCTCAAACGGCGCCGCCGCAGAACGCGCAAGGCAAGCGCCGTTCAGCAGGAACAGACGGAAACTTCACTTGGCGCCTGCAATGGAACGGGCCTCGTGGTGATGGAGGTATCGGCATGAATCATATATCTAATGAAGCCCAGTTGGTCAGTTTGATGGGGCAGTTCGAGGCACCACCGACATTACGCGACGAGGATGCCGATCTCTGGTTCTATCGGAGGCGTACTGTGGCGCTGTTGCGTCGCTATGCGAGGGCGTCGATAGAAGTCGGCCGACTGCCATCTTTACTTGGGCGCGAGTTCTTCCGATCGCGGGTTACGTCCTATACGATGAGAAATTTCGAGGATGTCGTTATTTTTGTGACGGACATGGAACGCGCTATTGCCAGACTCGAAGACTACGATAAAAAGCTTCTGGCAATGAACATTCTGGAAGAATACACGATCCCGGAAGTTGGGAGGTTGCTCGGATGTACGCAGAGGACGGTGGAACGTGCCCTCCAAAATGCAATCGACCAGCTTTCGCGAATTCTCTTAGCTGGTGGGTTGCTGGAAGAGCAGTCGCTGGTCTCAAAATGTTGTCAAGAGGGCAAAGACTACGAATTAAAGGTAAGTGATTCAAACAAATGGAAAAATAAACGTACAGAATTTGGC
>PLBX01000078.1 GCA_003135495.1 Acidobacteriaceae bacterium
TCCAGAGAGATCACATTCGACGGCGGCGCATTGGTCAGTTCCCAGTTCATGGACGAGCTTCTGCGCTTGAGTTTTCGCCTTTTGATAATTGAAGAAAACGAGTGCGCCTGCGGCCACGAACAAGCGCACAGTAGCGGCCCCGATTCCGCGGGATCCTCCGGTTACAAGCGCAACTTTGCCAGATAGCGATAGGTTCATCGCAAGACCTTCCCGCTGTGCGATGGGGTTGGGCTTACAGATTCGATGACGCCTTCTCCGCCTTCAACTCGCGAACCAGGATTCGCACCAGCATTCCGTCAAATCGAATGCCACTCATTTTCCCCAGTTCGAGAAGGGCCTGATCGGTGCTTTTCGCGTTGGTAAAAGTACGATCGGAAGTCATATTTACATACGCGTCCGCCACCGAGAGGATGCGTCCCCAGAGTGGAATTTCCTCACCGCGAAGACGCGCGGGATAACCTGTGCCATCAAAGGCTTCGTGATGGCATTCGATAGCTTTCACCATCATTCCGCTTTGGGGCAAGGTGGCGATGATTTCCGATCCCACGCGCGCATGCATTTTAACCAAATAGAATTCATCATCTGTAAGCGGACCCGGCTTGTTCAGAATTCGCTCAGGCACGATAATTTTCCCGACGTCATGCACCCTTCCCGCGAATGTGAGTTCACTAATTTCCTCTGTCGAAAAAGCCAGCGCGCGCGCCATCACTTCACAATAATGGCTCACCATTTCTCCATGCCCCGCGCCGCTCAATTCACGGAGTTCCGCTGCATGGGTTAATGCGGTAATGGATTCTTTCAGCAGTTGCTGGTTGCAGCCCTCATCGGTGCCACAAAACTTCTGAAGGGTGTTTATAAGTTCTTCCAAATGTTCGGGGCCGGTGTGCTCCCGCTGAAGAAAGCCCTCAATGTATCCCGAGATAAGCTGGCGCTGGAAAGCACCGTTTTCGTCCCCACCAAACTGTTCAGCAGTCGAGACCTGGTCGCCTCCGGCGTGCTTGGAAACATACATGCCAGCATCGGCGACGCGGATAATGTCCTCGCTTGAAAAACCATGGACCGGGAAACTGGCGACGCCAAAACTGCCTGTAACGTGGTGCTCGCTCAACATCGGGTCGGCGGCAAGCCACAAGCGCAGGCGTTCCGCCAGTATTTGCGCTTGATCCACCCCGGTTTCGGGCATGAGGATGATGAACTCATCGCCTCCATAACGCGCAACCACATTCGACTGCCGGCACTTCTGTTCGAGCAGCCGCCCAACTCGCGCCAGCACCATGTCCCCTTCGAGATGGCCCAGCGAGTCGTTCACTTCTTTAAACTTATCCAAATCGATTAGAACAACCGAGAAAGGACGGCCGGAGCGCGATGCGCGCTTCCACTCCGAAGTCAGCGCCTCCCAGAAGAATCGTCTCGTCTTAATGCCCGTGAGGCCGTCAGTGATCGATTGCTGCTGCAGTTTCTGGAAGACGAAAGCATTGTGCAGCGCGGTGGCCAGNNAAATCAGCACATCCTGCGGCGAAAAAGCATTCTCATCCCGGCTTTCGATATTCAATACGCCCAGCAGAGTTTCGCCGTAACTGATCGGCAGACATAGAACCGCCCGCGATTCCGGCAGCACACCCGCAAGTTGGCCGGGACCTGCGTTTTGTACCAGCGCGCTCACTCCGGTTCGCGCAACTTTCCCCAACACTCCGCTGCCAACCGATATTCGGCGCCCCAGAGTTTGCGAAGTCGTTCCGGCTTCAGCCTTAATCTCTATGTCTTTCGTGACATAGTCCATGATCCCAATGCCGATGTGATCGTAACGAAAGTTCTTCTGAATCTCGCGCACGATGTCGGCCATCATTTGTTCCGCATCTTCGCTGGAGATTGCCAGTTTGGAGATGCTGTTGAGGAACGCAAGATGCCGAGCCCGGCGCTGTTCGTCGGTAAAGAGGCGCGCATTCTCAACCGCGACACCGAGCTGCCCAGCTGCGGTTTGCATCACTTCAAGATCCCTCGGCTGGAATAACGACTCTTTCTCGGCGCTCATCGCCGCCATTACTCCTGCCGGCTTGCCTCCCAGAAAAATGGGAACCGCGCAAAAGGACCGAGCCTTTACCGGGGGCACGAAATCCACCCCAAGCTTTGACCGCACTTCTTCCATATCCTTCTCAATTAGGATCGGTTGGCCCGTTCTAATGACGTATTCGCTAAATCCGTTGCTAATTTTTCGCGCACGCTTCTTGAGAAGAACCCCGCCCTCCACCTCCAACTCGAAAAGAATTTCGTCCTCTTCGAGAAACGCGATGTAAAAACAGCTGGTGTCAAAAATCTTGCCGAGTTCGACCTGCACAGTTCGAAGCACCTCATCCTGATCAAGATGAGAGCTGATCGCCTGTCCGATCTCGGTCAGCAGTTCGTATTCCTTGGTTCGACGGTGTGCCTCATGGGTCACCACGTAGTTTTCGAGAGTCAGCGCGATCTGCAAAGCCAGTCCGATCAGCAACCGCAAATTTGAAGAGCCGAACATGTGCTTTTCGGCGTGCGGGAATAGGAGAACTCCGAAGTTGTGCTCGCGCGTCTGAAGGCTGACCGCCATCAGATCGGTGATTCCCTCTGAGAGCAATGTTTTCCGGCAGACATCGAACTT
>PLBX01000465.1 GCA_003135495.1 Acidobacteriaceae bacterium
CTTTCCGACGCCGCCTTCACTGAAATCGGGGTCCTGTGCTGCGCCTCCGGTGGTAATCACCATGGGCGCCATTCCCTGACGGAACAACTGGTAACCGTGATCGAGCCGCGCGCGTAATACCGGGGAAGGGCGTCCAGCGTATTCGGCTGCACCGAAAATCGCTATAACATCCGCTTTGCGGGCAGGAGCTTCACCGGCGGCGCGTACGATTCGCGAGCCGGTAGCAACANNCAACAAAAAAAAGGAGCAGGCCGACAACAACTGCCAGAAGGCCAAGCGACAACACGCGCTTCCAGAATTTGTTTTCGGAGACAGCTGGATTGGCGTCACTTGCCATAGATCAGGTTTCAAAGTTCCAGGGTTCAACGTTTCAGGATTGTGAGGTTGACACTAGGAATACCTCTCCGGCCGATGGTGGCTGAACATTGAACTCTGATGATTGAACGCTGAACCTTGAACGCTGAACATTGGTTCTGAACTTGAAACTTTGAAAGCCGGCTCAGGATAACGCTTCAACGATATCCTTAGTAGGTATCGCGCCCTCGCGCAGAATCTGCCAGGTGCCGTCTTCCCTGAAGTGCACGATGGTCGATGAGATCGACCGGGGAGACTTTCCACCATCCACGATCAGTGAGATGCGGCCCTGCAATTGTTCCTCGACCTCTTCGGCGGTAGTACATTCCGAAGCTCCGCTTAAGTTCGCAGACGTAGCGGTAATGGGGATTTTCGCTGCCCGCACGACCGCCAAGGGAATTTCGGCCGCAGGCACGCGTAACGCCACGTTTCCGGTGTTGGCCGTCACTTTCAGCGGCAGATTCGAAGCAGCTGGCACGATCATGGTCAGAGGTCCGGGCCAAAAGCGTCGGGCCAGAAGATGGAAGTCATCAGGCAACGGACGTGCAAATTCTTCGGCCTGGTCGACGTTCTCGATCAGCAGCGAGAGTGGCTTATGCCGCAAGCGCGATTTAATCTCGTAGACTCGCTCCACCGCTCGAAGATTGAAAGGGTCGGCCGCTAGACCGTAGAAAGTGTCGGTAGGCATTCCCAGCACCTGCCCGGCATGAATTTGCTCAGCGGCATACTTGATCAACGAAGCCTCGGGCATTACCGCATGAACCTTAAGAATTTCCGCGCGCACTCTGATTCCTTCCTGATTGCCGGCGTGAAGAAACTCGGCACAGACGTTGTGGGTACAAACAATGAAATGTACCATACCACGAGCCTTGGCCGAAGCGCTGCCGCCTACGCGTATTATCGTGTTGAGTTCTCGGGCTTTTAATACTGTGAATTCAAATATGAACAAGAACGCGAAGGCCATCCAGACTGAATTGCGATCAAGGCGCGATCAAACTGAACGTCTGCGCCCGATAGCAGGCCGTCATAACCAGAGGCTCAAAGAATTGAGATTCGCCTTTCGCCGCGCTGAGCTGACTCCGCAAGGGGAATGCGCCATCGAAGGAGTCAAGCTGGTTGAAGAAGCGTTGCGCAGCGGCCTGCATTTCGGCTCTGTATTTTTTAGTGAATCCGCCCGTCCTCTAGCGGAGAAGCTTCTGCGGCAAATTAGCGCGCGCAGCGAAACCTTTATTCTGCCGGACGCACTCTTCAACTCGATTGTGCCAAGCGATTCGCCACAGGGCGTTGCGGCCCTGCTCAAGCTCCCATCTTTTTCTGCTGATCAACTGCTTGAACACGCGAACGATGGGCCAGTCGTAGTTGCCGCTGGCTTGCAGGACCCAGGGAATCTTGGAACGATCTTGCGTTCCGCGGAAGCCTTTGGGGCAGCCGGAATTTCTCTAACCGAAGGCACGGTCAGCCCCTACAACTGGAAGGTCCTGCGCGGCTCCGCCGGCTCCATCTTCCGTTTACCCGTCGCTCAGGTTTCGTCGGCAGTGTTGATCCCGCTGCTGAAGGCGCGCGGCGTTCGACTGCTCGCAACTTCGTCGCATCGGGGAACTCCGCTTCCCCAAATCGCATGGACTCTGCCGCTTGCCATCTTTATCGGCAACGAAGGCGCCGGCCTGTCGCCTGAATTGACGCGGCAGATGGACGAAACGATGGCGATTCCGCACGCCGGACAGGTGGAATCGCTTAACGCAGGGGTCGCAGCGAGCATCGTATTGTATGAAGCCGCAAGAAGCCGAAAGAGCAGTTAACTTTATTTATGAATCTTTTTGCACCCGTCCCGAACGACGATACCGTTGCGACCCAAGGGGCGCGCCCGCTTGCCGACCGAATGCGCCCGCGCACGCTGGATGAGTTTGTGGGGCAGCAACATTTGGTCGGGCCCGGAAAACCTTTGCGCGTGCAAATCGAGCGCGACGATCCAACATCGATGATCTTCTGGGGGCCTCCAGGTACCGGTAAGACCACACTTGCCAAGATTATTGCCCGCATCACCAAGGCCGACTTCATCGAGTTCTCCGCCGTGCTCGCCGGCATCAAGGAGATCAAACAGGTAATGAGCGATGCCGACCGTGCCTGCCAGTACGGCACGCGCACCATTGTTTTCGTCGACGAGATTCACCGCTTTAACAAGGCGCAGCAGGATGCATTTTTGCCGCACGTCGAAAAAGGCAGCATTCGCCTGATCGGTGCGACCACGGAGAATCCTTCCTTCGAAATCAACTCCGCGCTGCTCTCGCGCTGCCGCGTGTATGTGCTGAAGCCACTGACCGAAGATGAAATTGTTGCTCTTCTGCAGAGAGCGCTCCACGATACGGAGCGTGGTTTGGGCCAGATGCATCTAGAAGCGTCCGACGATGCTCTGCGCAAAATCGCGTCGTACTCCAGCGGCGATGCGCGTAGCGCCTACAACGTTCTGGAAGTCGCCGCGTCCCTCTCTGTAGAGACGGGGCTTGCCTCGTCTCCCAACCGGGTAACACAAATCACCGAAGCCACCATACAGGAGGCCGTCCAGAAGCGGATTCTGCTGTACGACAAAAACGGCGAAGAGCATTACAACATCATCTCTGCCTTACACAAGTCGGTACGTAACAGCGACCCCGACGCCGCTCTTTATTGGCTCGCTCGCATGCTCGAGGCCGGAGAAGACCCGCTTTATATTGCTCGTCGAGTCGTCCGCATGGCCGTGGAAGATATTGGACTTGCCGAACCAAATGCGCTGGCTCTATGCATGGCCGCTCGCGACGCGGTTGATTTCATCGGCATGCCTGAAGGCAATCTCGCTCTGGCGCAGGCCGTTGTCTATTTATCGGTGGCGCCCAAATCGAATGCCCTTTATAAGGCGTACGGGGCAGTGCAACAGGATGTAGAGCAGACCGCGGCGGAGGCCGTCCCTTTGCATCTGCGCAACGCTCCTACGAGTTTGATGAAGGGGCTTGGCTACGGCAAGAATTATCAATACGCCCACGACACTGAGAACAAGATCGCTGACATGCAGTGCCTGCCCGACAGTTTGCGTGACCGCGTCTATTATCGGCCCACCAATGAGGGAGTGGAAAAACGGATTCGTGAGCGGCTGGAAGAGATCAAACGACTCAAACAGTCGGCGTCGGGTTGAGCATCAAATCTCAGAAGCGAACATCAAGTCGGCGATATCCAGCATAATAAAGAGAATCGGCATCCTGATTTTTCCAATCTCATAATGAGTTCAGCTCTTAACTTTGTTACGCCGGTAGGAGGATTTCCTCATGGCCACCAGCGCTCTCGTCAATTTCAATTCCTCCAATCTCCCCTATGAAACCCCCACGCAAAAGCTTGCCGAACTGGTGCGCCTGCAAAAATTCGCGCAGCGGATTACCTCGACACTCGAGCTGGAAGAACTTATTCCGCGGATTGTTGACGAGGTGGCAACGTCGCTCGGCTGTGTCGAAATAAATTTATTCCTTCGCGACCCGGAGCACGCTGACCTAGTACTGGCAGGGGTTCGCGGATGCACGGTTCACGGCAAGGGCCATCGCATTACCATGGGCGCTGGAATAGTTGGCCACGTCGCCGCGACTGGCGAGATGCATTACGCGGCCGACGTTTCGCGCGATCCTTATTATGTTGCGTGCGAACCGGATACGCGTTCCGAAGTCGCCATTCCGCTGCGACGCGAGGGCGAACTGGTGGGCGTTTTTACCGCGTCGCATTGCGAACTCAATGCCTTCTGCCCTGATCAACTGCGCCTGCTGCAAGGATTGTGCGCGCATGTTGCCGTCGCTGTTCATAACGCCCGGCGTTTCGCTAGTGAGCGCGAGCAGCGCGAACTGCTGAGTCGAGAGGCCGAAGAAGCCCGGCTGATTCAGCAGGCTTTGTTCCCTCGCAGTTCTCCGTTGATACCGGGGTTTCGTGTCTCCGGACTTTCGATTGCGGCTGGCTCGGTCGGCGGCGACTGGTACGACTTCATTCCGCTAAGCGAAGGACGTTGGGGATTGGTGCTTGCCGATGTCTCAGGTAAGGGTACCGCGGCTGCGCTACTAATGTCGGCAACCCGCGGCATGTTGCGTTCGCTCGCTCAAACCGGTTCGGGTCCGGCTGAGGTGTTAACGCGCCTCAACAACATGATGATCGAAGACTTCCCCAGCAACCGCTTCGTGACCATGGTGTATGCCGAACTCGATCCGTCGCAACGGATTTTGCGAATTGCGAATGCCGGACATCTTTCGCCGCTGTTAGTCGAGCCTTATGGTCATTGCTGGATTGATCACGAACACGGCTTGCCGCTGGGAATTTCGGCGAGCGCATTTTCCGAGACCGAATTGAGACTCGGCGAGTATTCACGCGTGGCATTTTATTCCGATGGAATTACTGAAGCCGAAGCGGAGCCCGGCAATGAATATGGCGCGGAGCGATTGCTGAACCAGATGCAATCCTCAGACATTACTCCCGATCGTTTGCTGGCGGATGTTGGAAAATTTACAAACGGAACTGGATTACGCGACGATGCCACAGTGATTCTCGTAAGTACGCGAGAAGCTGACTCAGACGGGCGAGCAGCCGTCTCGTAGGTTTTGCAATTCCTAGCGGAATCGGGCGCGATGTTCCTTCAAAATACAGAGGTCCATCACCACAAAGATTCCGGCTTCTCGCGCTCGTTTCGCCGCGCGTTCATTGATCACGTCTTCCTGCAGCCAGAGGGCCGGGATCTTTAACTGAATTGCTTGATCAACGATTTCGTCCACGTACTCCGAACGGCGAAACACATCTACGATATCGATCTTCTTCGCTAGATCCGCCGGAATTTCGAGTAACGATGGGTAGGATTTTTCGCCGAGAGCCTCTGAAATCTGCGGATTCACCGGAATGATCTTGAATCCCTGGGCCTGCATGTACGCGGAAACTCCGTGACTTGGCCGCATCGGGCTTTCCGAGAGGCCCACCACCGCAATTGTCTTTGTCCGCGCCAACACTTCGTAAATCGAATCTGTTTGTTTCACAATTCTCAATCCTGTTCGCGCGTATCCTGTGCGAAATCAGTGTAAAATCGCCTTACACTTCAACCCTTCTTCTCTACTTTCTGCTTAAACATTCTTAGCGCAACTTTGCGAATCGTATCTGAAACTTCTTTATTCCCTGAAAGATTTTTCAAGTCATGGATCAGCAGATTCTTCATCAACCCTAAAGAAAGGTCGAGAGGTGTGCGGGGGTTTTGGACCAAATTCCGCATAATGTTGTAATTTTTCGCATAGCGGCGTCTCATCGGGATTGCACGCAGGACCGCTTCCAGCACATTCTTCTGCAGCGCAAATTTTTCCACTTCGCCATCCGAAATCTTGGGTGAATCGAGGACGGCCAGGCACACCAGTTTGGTGGAATCGCGAATTAGAATCGACCTCTCTTCCTTAGTGCCACGCATTGCCAGCGTGATTCTGCCGCGGATGTCGAGTTTGGAGATCTTCTGCAGCACGCTGTCGCGCCTGTCCGCTTTGAGCGAAGCCGCTTTCTTTTCAGCCTTGGCCGTGGCTACGGCCGCCACTTCTTTTTCGGCCTCGGCCTTCGCCGATTCCGCGGCGGCGGCATCAGCCTCGCCTGCGGCAGGCTCGGCCGGTGATGCAATATCTGCATTCTCAACTTCCGCCTCGTCCAGCGACATCCCTATGGGCTTGAAGGGCTCTTCCTTTTCTGCCGCCAGTTCAGCCGCGTGTTCGTCGAAATATTTCGAGACTGAACTTTTTATGACGTCGTCAAGAGCGTCGCCCTCAGATGAATCCGTCTCACCTTCCGGCTTCGTTTCTAACCCGGCCAATTTTCCAGCGACTTCGGCGAGTTCGTTCGGGCGGAGGTTGGGATTCGTCTGCAATGCCTGGAGANNTGGAGAAGTCTTGGAGAACTCAAGGCACGTGGGCTGGTCAACAGCACTTCGACAACCGCGCGCGATCCTGAAACTGCGAGCCCATCGAGCGACTCTTCGCTTACCGACGGGTTTTCCGCTAGCTGCGGAAGGAGAGCAATTCGCAAATTCTGCGGTGAAGCAAAATACGCAAGTACTTCCGGGCTTGAGTTAGGATTCGATGCCGCGGCGCGGCTCGATTTTTCATCCCAACCGGCCAGCGTGAGACGAGATTGCTCACCAAATATCTTTTGATGGACGGCGAGATAGACGAGGATTTCAATCATCTCCTCGGGCGGCACCGCGAGGGAGCCGCGCGCCGCAGATTGCATCAGGTTCGAAGGAACCTGCGAAGTGCGGATCAGATCAAGCATTTGGGGCATCGTTCATCTCCCGGAATTGTCTGCGGTTTTGTGTTTCCGTGAAGTTGTTGCTGATCGCTTCCCAACATTTTTCTCCAGTCTTTTTGACCGCCGCGCTCTCATCGCCACCGCCTCCTCCAACTCCACGACCACAATTTCCAGTTCCCGTGTCAACCGGTTCGGGATGCGTTGGTATTCATCGCTCAAGGCGCGATAGTACCAGAGCGTGCCATCTTTTTTCCCACTGAAGCGCTCCCACACTACTTCTCCTTGCTGACGGTAATCCGCGAGAATGGTTCGGACGTTATGCAGTTTGTCCGCCGCCGAAACCAGCCTCGTCTCGGCATCGGCATGTTTCAGTTCGCTCAAATATTCTTTTTTTCGCTGCAGCCACTCGGGCTTGGGCTCCGTGTATGCGTCGGTACAGCCGTCAACAATCTTCGCAACGCGTCCGCCAAACAACCTGCGAACTTCGCGCAAGGTGGGCATGCCTCCGCAATCTTCAACCACATCGTGCAGCAACGCCGCGATTGCCATCTCTTCGTCGCCGCCCGCTTCCAGCACTAGTCCCGCCACCGCCATCAGATGCGAAAGATAAGGCACGGCCGTCCGCTTGCGCGTCTGCCCTTCGTGCTTGTCGGCGGCATAGCGGAACGCGTGCTGCAGCCGACGACCAAGCGTTGGCGGCTGCAGCGACTTTCTTTTTTCCGCTTTCATAATTTAGTTGGACAGTTCAAAATCTTTACCACAGCGGGCACTGAGGTTCACAGGGTAAACCCGAACCCCTTGATACAGGGGAAACCGTTTGAATAAGCTAGGATTTTTTCTCGCCTCTTCTCATACGCAGGTACGCCTGCATCAGCGGCCTTAGATCGCCGTCCAGCACACGGTCCACATCGCCGATTTCAAGCTTGGTACGGTGATCTTTGATCATGCGGTATGGCTGTAGTACGTACGAGCGAATCTGAGATCCAAAATCAATGTCCAGTTTCGAATCCTCGATTTTCTTTGTGACCTCGCGCTTTTTCTCCAGTTCGAATTCGTAAATCTTCGAGCGCAGCATGCTCATGGCTTTCTCTTTATTCTTATGCTGCGAACGTTCGTTCTGACAGTTCGCCACTAGTCCGGTCGGGATGTGCGTAATTCGCACAGCCGAATCGGTAGTGTTGACGTGCTGCCCGCCCTTGCCGCTCGATCGATAAGTATCGATGCGAATATCCTCGGGCTTAATGTTGACCTCGATGCTGTCATCGATTTCCGGCGAAACATAAACGCTGGCGAATGATGTATGCCGCCGTTTTGCCTGATCGAAGGGGGAGATTCGCACCAGTCGGTGAACGCCGATTTCGCTGGACAAATAGCCGAACGCGTACTGCCCGATTACCAAAAACGTCGCGGACTTGATGCCAGCTTCTTCACCGGGCTGGTAGTCATACATTTCAGTTTTGAATCCCTGTCGCTCGGCCCAGCGCAGGTACATTCGCAGCAGCATCTCCGCCCAATCCTGCGNNGGATGGCGTTGAGCCCATCGTGATCGCCTGACAGCAACGTCTCGGTTTCAACGCGATCGACTAACTCGCGCAGAGAATCGAGGTCCCGCTGCAAGTCAGCAGTCACGTTCTCGCCCTCGCCCGCGAGATCGAAATAAGTTGCGATATCGTCGGTACGGCGCGCCAGGTCGCCTTCCAGCGACAACATGCTCTCCAGGCGCTTGCGCTCACGCATTACCTGCTGAGATTTTTCAGGATTTGACCACAGGTTCGGATCCGAGGCCTGCTTTTCTATTTCGGCGAACTGCTGACGCAGTTTGCCGGCGTCAAAGATACTCCCGCAGGTCGTGGACCTTGGTCTTTAAAGAGGTGTATTGCTGTTCCAGTTCGTCTAGCATTATTTATATTTATCCAATATCGCTCGGCGCCGATCCCTTAGTGCTCACATCGCGGAATACAAAACGCGCAATCACTACAACTATTGAAATTATCGCACACAGATATGC
>PLBX01000477.1 GCA_003135495.1 Acidobacteriaceae bacterium
GCCGCCGCCCGCGCCCCCCGAACTCCGGCGCCCACCCCCGCCGCGTGCTCCTTCAAACAAATCAGAAAAATCAAACCCGCCAAAATCAACGTTGCTGGCCCCACCCGGCTGCCGCCCTCCACCCGGAAAGCCCCCGCCAAAATCACCCGGCCCCGCTCCCGGCTGCCCACCGCCGCGAGCATAAGCATCCGCCGTCGCCGGATCGATGCTGTCCGAATAAAATCCCAGCTGGTCGTAAATCTTCCGCTTCTTAGGATCGCTAAGAACGTNNTCCCCCGGGTTAACGTCCGGATGATACTTGCGAGCAAGCTTCCGAAACGCCTTCCGGATGTCATCCGTTGACGCCGACTTCTTTACTCCCAACACACCGTAATAATCTTTATCTTGAGTTTGCGTAGCCATCTAGATGATTCTTCAATTTCACAAGACTATATCGAATTAGTCTCCGACGGGAATATCCAATCTTAAATAGAACCAGTTAAATAGAACGAGCTAAATAAAACGAGTTAAATAGAACGAGGTCACCGGAAATCCAATGACCTCGTGTAATCGAAATAACATTTAATCCACTAATTCCAACTCAAGATGAAAGCACTTCCCCGTGCCCCCTGTGAAACCTCCGTGCCCTCTGTGGTAACGCTTTTTTCCCTAACCTCAGTTCACCACTTCCTTAGCCTGCTCATCCACCTCAACCCCGTGCCCCCTGTGAAACCCCCGTGCCCTCTGTGGTAAAGCTTTTTTCCCTAACCTCAGTTCACTACTTCCTTAGCCTGCTCATCCACCTCAACCGTATAAGCCTCAAACGGAGAAGCATCGATTGACACCGGAATCTTCTGCAGCCCCGTCTCCGTGGGCGCGTAGCAAAACCACCGCCCCTCTTCGGCCACGAAGTTCACAAAAAACATCTGTCCATTCACTTCAAATCTCAATTCGTTTTCCTCTTTCTGGCCCGTATAAAAATTGCGCCATACTTATTTAAGTAAGATGCAAATGGGGGCGCATCTAGCGCCCCCATTCGTCTCATTGGTGGAGCCCGCTTACTTTTTGTCTTCAACGTCCACGTACTCAGCGTCGATCACGCCTTCGTCCTTCTTCTGGCCAGCGCCATTGCTGCCCGGAGCCGCGCCCTGTCCATCCGACGGACCAGCACCAGCTCCAGGACCTGCGCCCGGCGCAGGCTGCGAAGCCTTGTACATCTGCTCCGCCAGCTTGTGCGACGCCGTCGTCAGCTTCTCGCGCGCCGAATCCATCGCCGCCTTGTCGCCGCCTTCGATGGCCTTCTTCGCGTCCGCCACTGCGTTCTCGACATCTCCACGCTCGCTGCCCGAGATCTTGTCGCCATGCTCCTTCAGCATTTTCTCCACGCTGTAAACGAGAGAGTCGAGCTGATTCTTGGCGTCGATCTCTTCGCGCCGTGCCTTGTCTTCTGCCGAGTGAGCATCGGCTTCTTTCGCCATCCGCTCCACCTCTTCTTTCGACAAGCCTGACGACGACGTAATCGTGATCTTCTGGTCCTTGCCCGTGGCATTATCTTTCGCCGTCACGTTCAGGATGCCGTTCGCGTCAATGTCAAACGTCACTTCAATCTGCGGAATCCCGCGTGGCGCCGGTGGCAATCCCGTCAAATGGAATTTCCCCAGCGTCCGGTTCTGCGCCGCCAGAGGACGTTCCCCTTGCAGCACATGCACCTCAACCGATGTCTGACTATCCGCCGCCGTAGAAAACGTCTCCGTCTTCTTCGTCGGAATCGTAGTGTTGCGCGGAATCATCGGAGTTGCCACTCCGCCCAAAGTCTCGATCGACAGCGTCAACGGAGTCACGTCGAGAAGCAGCAGGTCTTTCACCTCGCCGCCCAACACGCCACCCTGAATCGCCGCGCCAATCGCCACCACTTCATCCGGATTCACGCCCTTGTGCCCTTCTTTTCCAAACAGATCTTTCACGATCTGCTGAATGCGAGGCATGCGCGTCTGTCCGCCGACCAGCACAACTTCATTAATCTTGCTGGCGTCCACGCCCGCATCTTTCAAGCACTGCTTCGACGGTCCAACCGAGCGCTGCAAAATATCTTCAATCATCGATTCGAGCTTCGCCCGAGTCAGCTTGATGACCAAGTGCTTCGGCCCGCCTGCATCCGCCGTAATGAACGGCAGATTGATCTCCGTCTCCATCGTGGTCGAAAGCTCAATCTTCGCGCGCTCCGCCGCATCACGCAGACGCTGCAAAGCCATCTCGTTCCCCTTGCCGCGCAGATCGAGTCCTTCATTCTTCTTGAACTCATCAATCAGCCAATCCACCAACCGCTGATCGATGTTGTCGCCGCCCAGGTGCGTGTCGCCATTCGTAGCCTTCACCTCGATGACGCCTTCGCCAACTTCGAGCACCGAAATATCAAACGTGCCGCCGCCAAAGTCGTACACGGCAATCGTCTCGTCCTTGCCCTTGTCGAGCCCGTAAGCCAAAGCCGCCGCCGTAGGCTCGTTGATAATTCGCTTTACGTCGAGCCCTGCAATCTTGCCCGCATCTTTCGTAGCCTGGCGCTGCGCGTCATTAAAGTAAGCCGGAACCGTGATGACAGCCTCAGTCACTTTCTCGCCGAGATAATCTTCCGCCGCCTTCTTCAATTTCTGCAAAATCATCGCCGAAATCTCTGGCGCGGTGTACTTCTTCCCCTGCGCCATAACCGCGACGTTGTCGCCGTCCCGCTCCACCTTATAAGGGACCATCTTCAATTCTTCGCTAACCTCATCAAACCGGCGTCCCATAAATCGCTTGATCGAGAAAACCGTGTTCTCCGGATTGGTAATAGCCTGCCGCTTAGCGACCTGCCCCACAAGCCGTTCCCCAGTCTTGGTAAATCCAACCACCGAAGGCGTAGTCCGCCCTCCTTCTTCATTCGGTATAACCTTGGGCTCTCCACCCTCCATAACCGCCACGCAGGAGTTCGTAGTGCCTAAGTCAATTCCAATAATCTTCCCCATAAGCCATCCTCCATTAAAATAAGTTCTTTAAAATCAATAAACTAACAGTTGCTCTGTTCGTCATCCTATAACTTGAGCGAATCACTGTCAAGGTTTTAGATGCCATTAGAACTGAAGAAGATGCGAAGGTTTATGCCCAGCTTTCCGCAGGGATAGGGCTCGCGTACGGACGGACGCATTCGTCCGTCCCCCGTAGACCAGATTTCTAGTCGGTTAGCGTTGTCATCCTGAGCGAAGTCGGATCACGCGCGAAGCGCATGATCCGGCGCAGTCGAAGGACCCCTACCATATGCCCACCAGAGGCGGCGCCATCCAACAACGGCGAAAGAAGAACTTCCCAGTGTCCTCTGTCCCCCCGTGCCCCCTGTGGTAAAGATGTGGACGTTTGCCGCGAGAAATACCCCATTTGTGCACCTACCGCGGCCAGAGCAAGAACCCACCCTCACTCCCCCGCCTTCTTCCGCTCCTCGCTCATCGCCTTCCGCAGAGCCTGGTTGATGCGCGTCTGGTACCCTTGCCCACTCCGCTGGAACCATGCCAGAACGTCGGCGTCCAACCGCAACGTCACCGGCCTCTTCACCGGCTTGTACATGCCGGCCCACTCCTCCGGCAGGTAGCGCGGACGCCTCCTGCCCGAAAAAGATCCCGCCGACGCCTCGATTCTCGCCACTCTTTTGGTCGCTCTACGCGGTGCCTTCGCACGCTTCGTAACCCGTTTATGCCGCTTTGGTTGTGTCATATTGTATGTACAAAAATATACTAGCACAAATACACGTACAATGTTTCACGTGAAACACTTCATTGGAGGCAAGAGAACCGCGCGCCAGCCTGACTCGAGCGTTCGCGCACACAGTGAGCCCGATTGCACAGTTTCATCGACGACCCTACTGTTAGCCTTCGCTCATACGCCCTACATCCCAACCAGGAGCAGCATGACTGAAAAGCTAACCACCACCCTCGCCGGAACGGTCGGAAAGATCATTAAATCGCCCTTTGTGGGCGAGCCGGAGAAGGCACAGATCGTAGTCGAGGGCGCGGATCACCTGTACAAAGAGATTCGCATCCACAATTTATTAACCTCCGAAAATGGTGTCGAAGTCAGATTGAAACCAGGCGCCAAAGTCGAAGTCACAGTCACAGTTCATGCCGGCCCAGAGGCAATCACCGAAAAGAGCTCTTGAAGCTATCCGTTCTTCCTACGCAGCCTCCGCCTGGGGCCGCAATTCGTGCGCCGCGGCAGCCTCTTCCAGACCGCTGACGAGCAGGATCAAATAGATTACGGGATATGGACACTGCGTCCAACATCTCCTGATGCTGTAGCATCAGAGATAGCTTACGGCGGTTTGGGAGATCTGACATTCGCCTTACAGAAGGCCTGCGGCATGACGTACCTCCTAAAGCCGGATCGTCCTCCCCACTATGCGTCTGTCAGCTTTGTTGGTTTTCGTCGCAGTCGCCGCCGCCTCTGCTCAGATGGATACGCTCCGTCCCAAAGCGGTGTATGACGGACAGAATGTCGATGCCATCGATCTCATCGGAAACCCGCACCGCGATCTGAATCCTCTGCAAGCGGTGGTCGTACAAAAAGCCCACGAGCCTTACTCCGAAGCGAAGGTTGAGGCCAGCATCCAAGCGCTGCAAAAAGCAGGAGGCTTCCCTAAAGTTAGCGTTCACATCGTTCCCGACCCTTCTGGATTGCGACTGGATTTTCTGCTCGAACCGGCCTACTACCTTGGCCTCGTGAACTTTCCGGGCGCGGAAAAAAAATTCTCGTACACGCGCTTGTTGCAAGCAGCCAATCTCGCGGACGAAGACCCGTACGATGCCGCCCGTTTGCCGGTCGCCGCGCAGGCGTTGCAGGATTTCTTCGCGCACAACGGATACTTCACGGCTTCGATACAGCCGCACTCTCAAATTGACGATGATCATCAACTCGTCAACGTCAATTTTGCAGTGAATCTTGGCAAGCAAGCGCGCGTGGCCAGCGTTGAGATTGAAGGCACAGACAATTCCGAGAGCGCCATTTTGTTGCGCTCGCTGCGTTCTCTGAGAGCGCGGCTCACGGGAGGTCTGCTCAAGCCAGGCAAGCCTTATACTGCGGAACGCCTCAAAGCCGCTACCACCTTGATTAAGCGAACACTAGCGCAACAACACCGGCTTGCCAGCGTGGTTCAGCAAAATCCACCACTATTCCACGCGGAAAACGGCCGCGTCGACGTATCTTTCAAAGTCGAACTCGGCCCAACCGTCGTGGTGCGAACGCAGGGAGCGAAACTCTCCGCATTCTCTTTTCTGTCCGAACGTCGAATTAGAAAACTTATTCCCATCTATTCGGAGGGAACCATCGATCACGATCTGGTCGAAGAAGGTCAGCAAAACCTGGTCGACTATTTTCAGAAGAAGGGTTATTCGGATGTAAAGGTGAACATCGATTTTAAGGAACAGCCTGACAAGATTGAGGTGGTGTATGAAATCGATCGCGGCAAAAAGCATAAAGTTCAGAGCATCAGCTTCCATGGCAATCAGCAGATTTCGGAACAGGACCTGATGGCTCAGGTGACAGTTAAGAAATCGCACATTTGGACGCACGGCGGCGTCAGTCCGAAATTGCTGAAGCAGAGCGTATCGAATATGGAGGCGCTCTATCGCGACAAGGGATATGAATCGGCGAAGGTCACGGCGAGAGTTGTTGCTGACGCCCTCCGGTTAAATATTCATTTTGAAATTCAGGAGGGTCAGCAAACTCTCGTCGACAACGTCGAAATCACGGGCAACATAAGCGTTTCTGAGGATGAGCTTACGGAGCCTCAAGGTTTTAAACTTCGCCCGGGCGGAGCTTACTCGGCGCGTGGTCTTTCTGAGGACCGGAATCGCATAACCGCGACTTACCTTGATCGTGGTTATCTGAACGCGGAGGTGAAAGCGACAATCACGAGGAGGTCGGATGATCGGCATCGTGTCATCGTCGCCTATGCCATCAACGAGCATCAACGCATAACGGTCCGCGATGTCCTTTATCTTGGGCAAAATAAAACTCGTCTTGAGTTGATCGCGAAGACAACGAAAGTTCCGTCGCAGGCGCCGATGCGGAAGGTGGAACTGCTCGACGCCGAGAGCCACTTATACGATTTGAATATCTTCGATTGGTCGAGCGTCGGGCCGGAGAAGCCAATCACCGACCAGAGTGAAGAGAATGTTCTGGTTAAAGTTCATGAGGCAAAGCGAAACGACATTACTTATGGCTTTGGCTTCGAAGTGTCGAGACGGGGAGGCAACATTCCTGCTGGAACGGTTGCGGTACCGGGGCTGCCGCCCATTAATTTAGGTAACAATCAACTGGCTCCGAGTGAGGCTACTTTTGCCAGCCCGCTGGGGTCGATTGAATTCACTCGTCGCAATATGCGCGGGATGGGCGAAACGGCCAGCGCTACTATTTTGCTTGCGCGCCTCGATCAGCGGCTTCTGACGACTTATACCCAGCCCCACTTTGTTGGCTCGCAATGGAGTTCGCTCACCAGCTTTTCGATAGAACGCAACAGCGAAAATCCACTGTTCACGGCGGGCCTTGGCGACATCTCATTCCAAGTCGAACGACTGATCAGCCGCAGGCATAACACTCGCCTGCAGATCCGCTACGATTTTAATAAGACGATATTGTCTCATCTCCTCGTGCCAGAATTGGTCCTGCCGCAAGACCGAAACATTCATCTCTCAACGTTCTCTTCAACGCTGATCGAGGATACGCGCGACAAGCCACTGGACGCGCATCGGGGAATCTTCTCGACGCTCAACTTTGCTCTTACTCCTAGTGCGTTGGGTTCGAGCGCGAGCTTGGCGAAAATGTTTGGCCAATTTGCTTATTACAAGCCAGTGCATTCGCTGGTTTTTGCAAACAGCATTCGCTTGGGATTGGCGGCGGCTCTCGCGGGGAGTTTTGTTCCCACCAGCCAGCTTTTCTTTTCAGGCGGCGGAACCTCGCTGCGAGGGTTTCCGATTGATGAGGCTGGACCGCAACGTATTGTGCCGTTCTGCAACGTTCTGCAAAGTCAAACGGGATGCGTGAACATAACCGTGCCAGTAGGAGGGCGGCAGCTTGTCATTTTGAATTCAGAAATGCGCTTCCCGACAAAGATAATGAAAGCCCTTGGCGGCGTCATCTTCTACGATGGCGGCAATGTTTACAGCGCGATTAACTTCAATAGCTTCGTGAATAATTACAGCAATACTGTGGGCGCGGGACTTCGCTACTCCACGCCGATTGGGCCCATTCGAATTGACATTGGGCGCAATCTGAATCCCGTCCCCGGACTCAGCTCGACACAATATTTCATAACGTTGGGGCAGGCTTTTTAGGAGAAGAAATGAAGTGGCGAGACATCATAGGCTGGACGCTGGCGGTGACCATAATCCTGGTTATGGTCGCGGGTATCGCGAGTTACGTTTTTCTTAAATCGAACCGGTTCCAGCAAATCGCCATTCGTAAGATCACGCAAGCGGCGGACCAGGCAACTGGCGCTAAAACTCAAATCCGCGCTCTCGATTTCAGCCTTCGAACTTTGACCGTTCATCTTTTTGACGTTACTGTTCTTGGCACGGAACAGCCCGGCCAGCGCCCGCTTCTGCAGATCGACAACTTGACGGTTGGCATCAAGATTCAATCGGTTCTCCACGGCAAATATAATCTTGACGAATTGATAATCGCCCACCCGGTTGCGAATGTACGCGTGAACCGCGCGGGGAACAGCAATATTCCACAAGCTCCTCGCAGCGCAGCGAGCGCAAGTTCAAATGGGAATATCTTCGAGTTGGCTGTGCGTCACATTCAGATCGTCAACGGAGAGATCAATTACAACGACAAGAAAACGCCGCTTGATGCGGACCTCCGCGACCTTGATCTCAATACGCATTTTGATTCTTCTGCCGCCAGCTATGTTGGTTCTATCTCTTACGACAACGGTCATGTGCGCTACGCGCAGTACGCGCCGATGCCACACAAGTTGCAAGCGAAGTTCAGTGCGAACGCGTCCGGACTTTCGCTTACTCCGGCCAACATAGCGGTCGGATCTTCGTCAGCTGTCATCAATGCAAACATTACGAATTACCGCGATCCAAGAATTGCGGGTGATTACAAAGCGCGCTTGCATACTCAGGATTTTGCCGCGCTGGCGCCGGGCGCGAATCCAGCAGGAGACATTACATTCGTCGGCAAGATTGATTGTCCGAGCATTAACGCACAGTCATTGTCATTGCTGCGCAGCATAACCAGCGATGGAGTCTTCTTGAGCGATGCAGTTTCCGCCATCGCATCCACCGGACGAATCGAAGCTCGCCGGCTGCGCGGCAACTATCATCTGGCAAATGGATCCGTGCGAGTCACCGGAATCGGACTTCAGGCCCTGGGCGGGCTGATTCAGGGTGAAGTCGGAGTGCAGCATCTGGATGCGACCCCATCCACTCAAGTGCGGACTACGTTCCGCGATATTTCGTTGGAGGCGGCGCAACGAGTGTTTGGTCGCCCGGAGCAGAAACAGATTGCCCTGAACGGTCTTATGGACGGCAGTTCCGAAGCATCATGGACGGGTAAATTGAGCGCCAGAAATCTGCTTGCCAGCACCGACGTACGCCTGCGCGCCTCGGCGAGAAACGCAAATGCTCGCCGTTTGAATGCTGGTGCGAATGCTCGTGCGAACGCCGGTTTGAATGTTAAAGACGTAAAGGCTGAGGATGGGGCGGCGAAAGTGGGGGCAGTGCGCGAAGTCCCAATCGAGGGCGTCATTCATGTAGCCTACGACGGTCCTCATAACACGATTGCGGTGCATGACACAAAGCTGGACATTCCATCCACCACAATCACCGCGCAAGGTGAAATCAGCAACCGCTCTAATCTTCGGATGCACGCCACCAGCAACGATCTACATGAACTCGCGGCGTTGGCTTATTCGTTTCGGGCAAATCAAACTCCTCCTGCGCTCTCGGGCTCAGGAACCCTTTCCGCCACGGTCCACGGCTCGCTAAAGAGTCCTCAAATTTCGGGAGACATTGCTGCGCAGAATCTCAAGGTGCAGGGCAGCGAGTGGCGCACTGCACAAGCTAATTTCGAAGCTACGCCAGATCGCGTCGTTATTTCAGATGGCGCACTGGTCAGCGCGACCCGCGGACGCGCCACTTTCAGCGGAGCGGTTGGATTGCAGAACTGGACATATCTTCCGACCAATCCCGGCAGGGCGGATATTGCAGTGCAGCAAATATCGATTGCGGATCTGCAGCAGCTCGCGAATACGCATTACTCCATCACGGGGGACATCTCGGCTTCCGCTTCGCTGATTGGCTCGCAGCAGGATCCTATCGGTTCGGGCACGTTAAAGATTACACATGGGCGAGCCTACGATGAGCCTTTGCAGAACTTCGCATTGAAATTCAGCGCTGATAGCGACACCTTTAAATCTTCGTTGGATGTGGCGATCGCGGCGGGATCGGCTTCCGCGAATATTTCTTTTGCGCCGAAAACGAACGTCTATAACGTCAATCTTGATATTCCGTCGTTGAGCCTGCAGCGTTTGCGATACGTGCACGATAGAAATTTGCTGCTCTATGGGTACTTGAGCGCTTCGGCTAGCGGCTCGGGGACTTTGGACAAACCTCAACTGAGTGCTACCTTGCAGTTGCCCAAGCTGACGCTGCGTGACAAATCTATTTTCGGCGTAAAGGCGCAGTTAAATGTGGCCGATAAGCAAGCCGACTTCTCACTGAATTCCACGGTTCTTGAGGCTTCAGTGCAGGCTCATGGCAAAGTGGATTTAGAGGGGGGCTATTACGCGGAGGCGTCAGTCGACACGACCACTCTTCCCCTTGATTTGCTGCTGGCACTTTATTTGCCCAACTTGCCAGAGGGATTGAAAGGTCAAACTGAATTTCACGGCAGGCTGGCTGGACCGTTGAAGGATCCATCCCAGATACGCGCGAACTTGACGATTCCCACTCTCAACGCCAGTTATCAGGCATTGCAAATCGGCACTGCCAGGCCGATTCGCGTTGACTATGCGAATTCCGTGGTCACTCTTCAGCCCGCCGAAATAGAAGGGGATAACACTTCTCTGCGTTTTCACGGCAGCATTCCGTTGTTGGGTGATTCCGCGCCAACGTTCGTCGCGCAGGGTTCAATCGATCTTCAAGTTCTTCAAATGCTCTCGCCTGATATTCGGAGTTCTGGAAGCATTTCTCTCGATGTGAACACATCGGGAACGGCGCAGCATCCGAGCGTGAATGGACAAGTGCAGTTAAAAGATGTGGCAGTGATTCAGGCGGGAGCACCTCTCGGCGTGGAAAAACTGAATGGCAGTCTGAACATTGATAATGAGCGCATTCAGCTCACTGGCCTAAGCGGCCAAGTTGGCGGCGGACAGCTATCGGCGGGCGGATCGATCAGTTACAGGCCCTTACAATTCAATATCGCTTTGCAAGGGAAATCTGTTCGTCTTCGATATCCGAATGGGTTAAGAACTGTGCTGGACGGCAATCTTGCTTTGACCGGCACCAAAGATTCTTCGGTTATGAGCGGCCGCGTCCTTATTGATTCGCTCTCTTTCACGCCTGACTTCGATCTCGCGAAATTTGCCGACCAGTTTAGCGGCAGCACTGCGGTGCCCGTGCAACCAGGTTTTGCAGAGACCATTAATCTTTCCATCGCGCTGCAGTCGAAGGAAAATTTGAGCGCGAATAGTTCTCAAGTGAGCCTGGAGGGGAATGCGAACTTCCACGTTGGCGGGACGGCTGCCTTGCCCATTATTACTGGACGGAGTGACCTCACTTCGGGTGAACTTTTTTACCGCAACGTTCGATACCAACTGCAACGCGGAATAATTACCTTCGACGATCCGTACCAGACGCACCCGGTGCTGAATGTTGCGGTGAGTACCACGGTGGAGCAGTACAACCTCACGCTGAATCTCCGTGGACCATTCGAAAAGCTGACCACGTCTTATTCTTCCGATCCGCCTTTGGCTACGGCGGATGTCATCAATTTGTTGGCGACCGGTAAAACGACATCGCAGGCGGCGGCCAGCCAAAGCACGGATTCTATGATCGCTTCGCAGGCTGCGAGCGAAGTAAGCGGCGGAGTGCAAAAATTGGCTGGCTTATCGAGCCTGCAGATCGATCCGCTGATCGGTGGGAACAATCAGAATCCTTCGGCGCGAATTGCGCTGCAGCAGCGCGTCACGAGAGATTTTCTGTTCACTTTTTCCACCGACGTCTCTCAGCCCGGCAGCGAAGTAGTTCAGGGCGACTACCGAATCAATAAGCGCTGGTCCGTAAGCGCCGCGCGTCAGGAAACGGGTGGGGTATCGGTCGAAGGCAGATTCCACACCAGTTTTTAAAAATTGCCGGCAAAGTGGGTAGGGAACAGCATCACTCCCCGACTACGCAAGAGTTGCCGCTATAGTTGTTGCTCCCAACCACCGGCAACACATGAGCGACTTCAGGAATCCCATTAAGCCGGTGTTGGAGCAAAATGGTCGATTCCGCGCTGAGAAGCGATGGGCCGCAGTTAGAGAAAGATGAGTTGGCGGCTACAAACCTGCGAGCCGAGACTCGGGGCGAATCCCTTTGGTCCCTGGGAGNNATTCCACGCTGAGAAGCGATGGGCCGCAAGCCGATAAGTTGCCCGCTGCAAACTTGCAAACCGACACTCGGCCCCGATCCTTATGGTCTTTGGGAAACCTCGGTTGGTGGGAGCTAACAAAACTGGTCTGGTGCGAGATTGGCAAAGATGACCTCGACAATCGCGCCTACGAATTAGCGTACAACTTCCTGGTGGCCGCATTCCCGCTACTGCTTTTCCTGATGGCGTTATTCGGATTAGTAGCAGGCAAGAGAATGGAATTGCGCGCCGACCTGTTTGAATTTCTCGCGCAGATTATTCCGCCGCTGGCATACGATCTGCTGGCAAATACCGTAGATCAGATCATCAAGAGTAGCGGCGGAGGGAAACTTACCCTCGGCCTTGTTCTCGCGCTCATCGCCGGATCCAGCGGAACTACGCAGCTTATGTGGACGCTTAACGTGGCGTATGAACTGCGCGAGACGCGCTCCTGGATCAAGGTTCACCTGATTTCGCTGGGACTCACATTGGTGATTTTGCTTCTCGTTTTCAGCGCGTTGCTTATCGTTCTGGCTGGCGGCTACATTGCAGAAGTTCTCGGCAGCCGCATGGGATTGGGTTCGATTCTTGTAGCTGGATGGAAAGCACTGCAGGCAGTTATATCGGTTGGGATTGTATTGCTGGCTTACGCGGTGGTCTATTATTTTGCGCCGAATCACAAGACGCGTCGCTGGCATTGGATTTCTCCCGGTGCGACGGTCGGAGTAGCGTTGTGGCTGGCCGCTTCAGCCGCGCTTCGTTTCTATCTGCACTTCAGCGGCTCCTACAGCACGGTGTACGGTTCATTAGGAGGCGTCATCATTCTGCTGCTGTGGTTCTATGTAACCGGGTTTGCTTTTCTGGTGGGCGGAGAAGTGAATTCGCTTATTGAGCGTGCAAATCTCGCAGATCAACGAGCTCGAGATCAAAAAGGCACAGCGGCGTAGAAATCTTAGGCGCTAAAAATTTGCTCAGGCCTTGAATAAGCTCCAGCCCAGCGCGAGGCCGTTCGATATGTGATCGCGGGCGGAACCTTCTCCTACGTGCATGGCTAACATGCCGGCAAAAGAGAGCGGGCTTGTCTGAAAGACTTCCATGGTCCGTCTTCGCAAACGATGATGATCGGCCATGGACAGCATGAGGCGCGCCATCAAGGTGGGACGGCGGCTGAGAGAGCGATGACCTCTTTGATAACGGGCCAGGTTGCCAGTCGCCAGGCTCTCCCCCAATAGTGCCGCTTGACGAAAGCTGAGTGAGAGGCCTTCTCCGGTGATGGCGTCGACTCCACCGGAAGCGTCGCCGATCAGCACTATGCGATCGCGATATACGCGCCGCAATCTTTTCGTAACCGTGATCGCGCCCCGTTCGCTGGAAGCGAATTGTGCGCCTTCAAGGCGAGCGACGAGTTCCGGAAATTGTACGAGCGCATCCGACAACCGCAACTTCGGGTCAGAAGAGATGAGCGCGACGCACACTTCTTGGGAACTGACGGGCGTCACATAAACCTGGCACTGCTGGCCCCAATGCAGCTCCATGAAATCGGTCCAGGGGGGCATGCGATAGTGGCGGCGAAATGCGAAGCGCAGCTTGTTGCTGCCGACGGCCATTTCCTGCTGATCGAGCCCTGCCCACTTACGCACTCGCGAACCGGTTCCGTCGGCTCCCACTACCCAGCGCGCACGCTCCAATTTTCCAGCAACGATCGCGCCTTCGGGATGGAGTCCGGTGACCGCAGTATGCCAAAGCATTTGAACGCCGCAGGCTGCGGCGTGATCGGACATTGCTCGGTGCAGGTGGGTGCGTCGAATTCCATACGCCGTCCCGCGAGGAAACGCAGACTCCGCCGTGGCTCCGTTGTCCACAAACCTGATG
>PLBX01000521.1 GCA_003135495.1 Acidobacteriaceae bacterium
ATGAGACCTGTGGACGGACGTGAGAACAACGAACGGAATATTACGTTTAATAAGCACACTACAATCAACAGCATCTGCGGGAGTCAGATTAACTTTGAATAACGGCAAGAAAGAGCAAAAGGGCACGCGGCCAATGCGGCGAGTTGAAGCACGCGAGTGGTGGCTATGGGGATTCGCCGTCACTGTGACGTTAGTATTGACGGCGGGGATCGTGTCTCTGACATACCCCGGTAATCACCTCTTGCAAAACTCCGAGTGGCTTGATCTCAAGGAGTGGGTGCGCGGGCTGGCATGTCTTGTTCTCCTATTCGACATCTACACGGTTTACCAGCAACTTCAAATCCAGCGAATCCGTCGCGAACTGATCCAGCGCAATCAGCTTTTTGAAGTCATTACCGAGAACGCCGCCGACATGATCGCAGTCGTCGATTGCGCCGGAAATCGGCTCTATAACAGCCCTGCATACCAGAAAGTTCTCGGATATTCATCCGAGGAATTGCAGTTGACCTCGCCGCTGGAGCAAATCCATCCCGAGGATCAGCAGCGCGTACTGGAAGCGGCAAAGAAAGCAGAACTCACGGGACGAGGAGAGCGGCTTGAATACCGCATGCGACACAAGGATGGGACGTGGAGAATTTTAGAATCAGTCGCCACCCCGATTCCAAATGAAGACGGTCAGACCGCGAAACTTGTCATCGTCAATCGTGATATCACAGAGCGCAAGAGAGCGGAAGAGACAATCGTACACAATGCTTTGTATGACGCTCTGACCGACTTACCGAATCGTGCTCTGTTTCTAGATCGGGTACGGCACGTACTTGTGCTTTCCCACAGGCACCTAAGCTATAAGTTCGCGGTGTTGTTTATTGATCTCGATGACTTCAAGGTTTTTAACGAAAGCTTGGGCCATGCGGCTGGAGACGCGCTTTTGGTACAGATTGCTCGCCGATTGACGGCTTCTATTCGCGGTGTCGATACCGTTTCACGGTCGGTCCTGACACAAGCTGCGAGCCCGGTTGCGAGCGAAGCAAGTTTAGCAAGGCTAGGTGGCGACGAATTTACCATCCTGTTGGAGGGCATTAGAGATTGCGGCGATGCCGTTCGCGTAGCGGAGCGCCTTCAGGAGAGATTGGCAATTCCTTTTGATGTGAACGAACAACAGGTTGTGACGACCGCCAGTATCGGGATCGCCTTTTGTGCAACTTCATACACGAATTCAGAAGACTTGGTACGCGATGCCGAGATAGCAATGTACCGAGCTAAGCGGGAAGGAAAAGCACGCTGCCAAGTCTTCGATAACGCAATGCACACTCTTGCCGTCAAGAGGCTGCGCGTTGAAACTGACCTGCGCCGAGCACTCGAACAGGAGGAATTCCGGGTGCACTATCAGCCCATTGTGTCCTTACAGAGTGGCAAGATTGTGGGCTTCGAAGCGCTCAGCAGATGGCAACGGCCGGAAGGGCTCCTGCTGCCTGCCGATTTCATTCAGATCGCTGAAGAGACTGGAATTATTCTCGCCATGAACCGCCTGCTGCTGCGCGAAGCCTGTCTACAGCTTCGTGCTTGGCACTCTAAATTTCCCTGCGATCCGCCACTGACCATGAGCGTGAATATCACCCCCAAGGAGTTTGCTCAGACGGATTTGGCGGCTCAGATCGGCACGATTTTGGCCGAAGTTGGAATCGACCCTAGAAGCATTGACGCAGAAATCACGGAAACCATTGTTATGGCAAACCCGCAAACATCAAATCTAGTTTTCTCAGAACTCAAGGCACTGGGAGTTCACATAAGCATCGACGATTTCGGAACGGGATACTCTTCACTGAGCCGCTTGCAAGGATTGCCGGTAGACACATTGAAAATTGATCGTACCTTCATTTCCAAGATAGAAACAGACAGCGACACCAGCGAGATCGTGCGCATCATCATTATGCTAGCTCACAACCTTGGTCTAAAAGTCGTAGCCGAAGGTGCTGAAACGGCAGAGCAAGTCCACCTGCTCAAAGAGCTAGATTGCGATCTCGTGCAAGGGTACTTCTTTGCCCGGCCCGGAGACCACGCCGCTGTTGAAGCACTCTTGATGAGCACGCTTACAGTGGAAGGTTGGCCGTCACCTATAGCGACTAGGTAATGGACACCTCTCAGGGACGACGCCCAAAAGGTATACCTGTGCACCAGCGACCAACTTGCCGAAACAGGGGGCGAAAACCCGTATAAAGTGGGCTCGGAATTTCACCCCTTTTGGACCACCGGGGAGGCAAGGGCTCAGGAACGCCTGAAATGGTGGGACTTGGGTTCCCAACCACATTTACAACGCCATCGGAGGCTGCGCTCGCGGCGAAGTCCACTGGGAGTCCCCAGCCGAGGATTCATTTCTTGATAGTTGATGTGAAGCGGGCGTGTGCGCTCACAACCGGGTCAATGAGCGTAATGACGATTTTGCACCAATCATCGCTGCCTCACCTGGAACAAGCCTCGAAAGCCGCAGCCGGGGCGGGAGCGTCAGCGTAAAATAGGGACGTGAAAACTCCCCTCGTACCATACCGGGACATTCTCACTGAGTTGAAATTCGAGATCGCGTGGTGCGTCACCCTCCCGCGCCTGACGAGGGAGCGGTACGAGCGACAGGAGGTTGGCGAAGGTGACACAAGGAGAGTCCTCTGGGTTTTCCTTGAAGCGAACGAAGCTGAAGTTCTCTGGACGATGGGTTGGGACTCGACCGGCGTGTACGACATGCTGGCGTCCTCCACGGCTGCGGCACGTCAGGGACTCGATCCGCTGACGGCTTTCACGGAAACACTTCGGGGGCTTGTCGCCAGCCTACCTGCGCACCTCGACTCCGGGTCTATGCCGGCGTAGATCGCCATTGCGGCTAACCGGTTGACGAGGGTCTGTGACTTAGATTGGGTGAGCTTTTACGGGTGTCATGCGGAGACCCATAACACAAATACCTTCATCAAGATCGGATTTGAGACGCGCTCTCGAACTGTGGCCTTACGTGTTGGTTGCCGTTTCGATTCGCGGGCTTGGCCTATATCGCCTTGACTGCCACCCGATGAGGAATTGCTGCGCTTCATTTTTCTGAGGGCCAAGCATACAGGCCCGGTTTGAGTAGCGTCCCAACTGGCGAAAACCCAACTGACGAAACCAGGCGATAGCACGTTTTGACGCCTCGATGAGTGCTATTGCGATATTTCAACAGTCACTCCGGGCCGGGGGCGGCTGGTGGCACTCGTTGACCACTGCTCGGCTCTCGTCGAGGACGCTTTCTTCCTTGCCCGGACCAAATTGGGAGCTTTCCAAGAGAACACAGCGCTTGAGTCCAAAGAAGCGGATAATGAATGTAGCGGAATAGGAGGGTTGAAGCGTCTGAGACCGCTGTGGAGGTAGAAAATGTACTCAGAGTTCAGGTTTCCATCGCAGGAAGAAAGTCGCGGGGCATACGATTGGAGTCGTGCGACCGCACGCGCTATCGACTCGGCCATTTTGAGCGGACTCTTTCTCGCTCCTCGGCGGGTATTGCTGGAAATGGCGGCAGAGCTGAAGCGTCAAGCCGACGAACCTGCTGCAGCAGGAGAGATGGAGTTGCTGAAAGCGGCTTGACCACGATGCGTGTCTCCCGTTTCTACGGGGAAAGCCCGGCCCCGAAGCGACAGCGTTAGTTGTCGAAACCAGGCGTGGGTGTTGAAAAACTCCCTTTTCGTTTCAAACAGCCAAAATTTTGGGGATAGAAAATGTTTACCCGACCCGAGAAGATCGATTGTGGGGCTTCCTGACGCGATTTTATTTTCGCGAATTTCGCGAGAAGGAGTTTTTCAACAGCCACGCCTGTTTTCAAACAAGTATCCCATACGGCTTTTGTAAAAACTGCGAATTAGTTCCGGTTTCCCCGTCATCGGGGCGCAATCGGCGGCAGCGCGGGATATGCTAGTCTTGTGGCTTCTTCCATTGTCGGATAGGACCGTGCGTGATCGGGGAGACAATATCTCACCTTGCCTGTGAAGGGCGCTCCGGCAGCAAGCGCCATCTGATTTGCGGTTCGCGATCTTAGACTGGTGAATGCTTGCTGATCTCGATCCGGGTTTCGAAACTTTGTGCTGTCGCTAACGCACGCGAGACCAGACACAACTCCTTGGCTTTTTGCAAGAGACTAATCGCCCGTTCCCGTTTGTCTTCACAAGGAATCGTCAGGTGGGCACGGATGACGATCTCATTGAAGTTGTAGCCGGTGCCAGTCTTGCCAACAGCCCCCTCCGCTTCCACCTCCAAGTCGGTACATTCGAATTTCGAGGACTCCGCGATTGCGTGGAACGTCGTTATAAAGCAACTCGCGAGCGCAGTGATCAACAAGTCTTCGGGTGTCCACCTGCCTTTGAGACCGCCGAACTGCGCTGGTGCCGCAAAATGGATTGCATTAGGGGCCGAATCGGACTTGGCGATGCCCGTCTGACCCGAGGTCCACCAGGCCACAACGTGGTACTTATGTTCATTTTCCATTCGGTACTGCCTTGCCTAGTTTCGGTGGGAATATCAGGGGCCACCCGGGTTTCCACCCCGCCCCTGCATCAAACTGGCAACTCTGCCTCGGGATTCTGTCTCAGGAACCCCATCAAGTCCGTGGCAGTGATCACGGTACCTCGTGATACTAATCACATATCCGGATGTTGCTTTGGCTCTTATCACGCTCGAATAGTTGTTGCAAAATCGC
>PLBX01000106.1 GCA_003135495.1 Acidobacteriaceae bacterium
GCACACGGTTGGTGCTCAATATCCTACGTTCGATCCCTGAATTGGTTTGGGTTCTCATCTGCATTCTAGCTGTGGGCATCGGCCCGTTCGCCGGAACGATTGCGCTGGCGCTGCACACCACCGGCGTGCTGGGCAAACTGTATGCAGAGACGCTGGAGGAGGTGCCGTTGCGGCCGGTGGAAGCCTTGCGTTCCCTGGGCGCCCGTCCCATTCAATTGNNGGGCTATGTGGCCGCAAGCCCGCCCCCTGCTGAGCAGCTACACAGTCTTGCGCTGGGAGATGAATCTGCGGGCTTCCACCATTCTGGGGTTGGTCGGCGGTGGCGGCTTGGGACAGGCGATCTATAACAATGTCCAGCTCGGTTTCTACAATCGCCTGAGTACACTTATTATTTTGATCTACGCCCTGGTTCTTGCCAGCGACTGGATTGGGGAACGGCTTCGCCTCAGAGTTGCATGAAGATTACAGCCAAGGCCGACAGCGAACGTTTCGAGAGCGGTGCGGACAAATATGCCGCTTACCTCGAGACGCCCGAGGGCCGGTTGCGCTCCGACTTGACCTTTGCCAATCTGCAGGAGTTTATCCCGCTTCAAGCCAACCGCTCGTTGCGCGCGCTAGATGTCGGCTGCGGCACCGGAGCGACGGCCATTCGCCTGGCGCGACTTGGCATTCACGTCACGCTGCTGGATTCGTCCGCGGAGATGTTGGAAATCGCAAAGCGCGCAGCGCGGGAGGCTGGGGTTACGGAGATGACCGCGCTGAAACACGGCGACGCGGCCGAACTGGCGGACTTATTCCCTATGCAATCGTTCGATGTAATTCTGTTCCACAACGTACTGGAATTCGTCGATGACCCGGTTGCGGTGTTGTGCGGCGTGGCTCGCACCTTGCGGGGTTCACCAGCGATACTGTCGGTCCTTGTACGGAACCGCGCCGGCGAAGTATTCAAGGCTGCTATCCAAGCAGGCGATTTGGCACTCGCGGAAAATAACTTAACCGCCGAGTGGGGACAAGAGTCTTTGTACGGAGGCCGAGTACGGCTTTTTACATCAGATAGCCTGCGAGCCATGCTGAAAGCGGCATCGCTGGCGGTGATTACCGAGCGCGGTGTACGCGTTCTTGCGGACTATTTACCGCCGCAGGTTCCCCGCAGCTCTGACTACGAGCGGATTCTGGAGCTGGAGCACAAACTGGGGAGCCGATCAGAATACGCCGCAGTCGCGCGTTACACACAATGCTTTGCACGTTTGAGTGGTGGTGCAGTTTGAAAAAAGATTCGTATCAGGGCATGCCTTCAGGCATGCCGTTCAGTGCGAAACTTGAAACCGGCTTTAGCCGCTGGCCCGAAGGCAAGCCTCAGCGGCTCAAGCCGCTTCGCTAAAGCGATGCCCTGATACGAATCTTTATTTGAGCACCTCTATCATCTTATGAACCACACCCGCGATTGCCTTGATGATCGATGGAGAATCGTGCCATGAGTAACGTCGCCGTCGAATCTTCATCCGTCCCATCAGGCGCGAGAGCACCTGATGCCCCGATTTCGCTCGGGCTCGGTCTCACCAACGAGTGCAATCTCTCCTGCGCTTTCTGCTACCGAGATCCAAACCGCACGGATCGCCTCTCTCTGGATCAGGTGAAATCCGTCATGGAACGACTGCCGATCCACTCGGTGAACCTGGGCACCGGCGAGAACGGCATGCATCCAGAGTTTAGGGCGATCCTCGCCTACCTGCGCACACAATCCATCAAGCTCACCATCACTTCCAATGGCCACAGTGTTGCTGTTTTGGACGACAACGAATTGCGTGCCTTTCACGACATCGAGTTTTCTCTCGATTACCCGACGCAAGCCGAACAGGATGCGCAGCGCGGAAACGGAAATTGGAAGCTGATCCAGCAGCAGGCAGAACGATGTATCAGGCTGGGTGTGCCCGTAACCATCATCGCGGTCATGATGAAGGCGAACTACTTGCGTCTGGCGGCGGTCGCGCGAGTTGCGAAACAGATTGACGCTCCCCTGCGTGTGAACGTGTACCAGGCGGTGCGATCCGACCTCTATGCGTTGTCTTACGAAGAGTACTGGGAAGGGTTCCGGCGTCTCTTTGCGGAAACCGACGTGATCGCAATTGGCGAGCCGCTGGTGAGAGCGATAGCGGGCCTCCCGCCGCTCCAAGGAGGATGTGGCGTTAGCACGATACGAGTTACACCGCGAGGCACCACCCAGCCCTGCGTTTATTGGCCAGGAACGGGCGAACCGCTGTCGGAGTTGATCTTCAACGGCCTCGAGATTCTGAGCTCTGCGCCGTTTGAACAAGCGCGGACGCTCCCCGATGCTTGCCAGCCTTGCGAGTTTCGAGAATCATGCCATGGTGGCTGTGCCGGACGACGACGCCTCCAGGACGCGCTGCTGGAGCCTGACTTCTACTGTCCGATCATTCGCGGGGAACGCCCAAGACTGCAGATCCGAATGGCCGCCACCCGCGATCTGCCGAAGCTGAGCAGTTCCTGCACTACGGTTGTGATTGCCAGGTGAGTCTTCAGTCGCTGGTCGTTAGTCATTAGTCGTTAGTGATTAGTCGTTTGGATTCACGGCGGGTCGAATGTGTTTGCTAACGACCAGCGACCAACGACGACCTGCGACGAACTCATTTCGCGTTCATCCACGTGTCTGACCCGGCTAGCTTGACGGACACATCAGACAAGAAGATGTGCAAGGGCTTGCCATCGGCGGTGCCGCGGTGCTCGGTTGAGATCAGCAGAGGACCTGCCTTTTTGTAGCCTGCCCAGGTGGCGTTAACGAGGCTCGGCTTCTTGGTCCCGCCGTGGTGGAAGACAAGGTACTCGACGCGGTTGTCCTTGCCGACGTAGAGTTCCCAGGTGTCGCCGGGCGTGTAACCACCGGCTTCTGCGGGATACTTCACTTCGACTAACTCGGCCGAGCCTTTGCCCTCCGGCAGCTTTTTCATGCCTTGATCGGTCACGGTGGCGCTGGTGTCCCAGTAAGCATGGAAGGGGAAAAGAAGCCAATAATTATCATTGACGAAAGCCGGTTCGATTTCGTTTTTTACGGCGTCGGGCTGGCTGTTGAGCTCAGAGCGCTTGTAGGAGACTTTGACCGCCTTGCCGTCTTTATCCTTTCCCTCGTAGGAGACCTTGTTCGTCTTGGGCTCCCACTCCCATGCGTGAGCAAGTTTGAAGACGCCGGGGATCTCCCCGTTCCAGGTGTAGCGGATCGCATCGATTGTCCCGTACGAATCGAGGCCGTAGGTTTTGACGATCTGTTGGAGAATTGGCGGCTGCTGTGCCGACGACGTTGCGGCAAGAACAAGAACAAAGACCAGCACACCGAAAGCCAGAAGACGGATTATCGTTAGACGGGTTATCGCTAGACGGCTCGCATTTGTCATGGAGTTCTCCTCATCTCGATAGCAAAGGTGAATTTAAAACGATGTTGACTTTAGAGACGCATAAAGATTTTTAACTGAATCGAAGTCCGATTGTGAAACGCAAGCGTCAACCATCAGAATCTCCAACTGTCGGCGCAGTGATGAAACCCGACGATAGATGTTTGTCGCGATAGATGTTTGTCGCCAAGCTGAACGGGCTAGTTCCCAGATGCCGCTTGTTGTCCGGAACCTTTCGGCAACAAACGCAGGTGAACCAGGATGTTCAGACGATTCCCGACAAGGACATTGAAGTTTCCGGGGCCAGGATAATCTTCTGCATTGCTGGCGTGCGGAACTTCGGGAAGGGCCGCGGCCATCAGAACCGTCCCTGTACAAATGGCGCCTTGGTAGTCCTCACCCGTGCCGGTGGCCGGTTCACAGTTTCTGTCTTGAACGACCGGCGGCCAATAGGTGGCGAGTACCGCCCTCACCAATTGAGGAAAATCTTCGCGGAACATACGCGTCGATCCTGAGGCCACGACGCCGCCGTCTTTCCGACCTTTGCCATCGGCTGACGGAGCGTCGAAAACAAAAGTGGCTTCGCGAGAAACGCGATGAACTATCGGCTGGCCGTACACCGGCCCCGAATAGGCTTCACTCGGGGCAGATGATTCGACGTTGCGATCCAAGCGGGTGATGACCAGATTCCCGGTGGTTTGTAGCCGGCCTTCGGCCGTCCGAACCGCTCCCTTGGAGTGGAAACATATCAATGTGTGGTTGGATAGGTCGGCCAGCCACATACTGAGAAATTTTCCTTCCTCATCTATAGCGGGCAGCATAGAGTCCGCCGGATAGATGCGGATGTCGAAGGAAGACTTGGCAAGGTCGTCGCTGTTCAGTTCGACCCGGCCATTTACACGCGCGAAGCCAAGGGTTATATCTATTTTTCTTTTCCCGTAATCCGTGGTCGCGTCGGTCACAAGTTGGATATCGGAATGGTGAGCATCCACCTGATAGGATCCGCCGGTAAAAGCGGACTTGCTGGGGGCGCCCATTGCGAGCATGCTTGCCACAACGAATGGAACCGCGTACTTGAGCATTTTCTTATCCTCCCTGGTGAATTCAACAAAGGATGTGTGAGGACGAGCAGGGCCCAAAAGAAGACAGGAATGGTAGCAAAATTTTGGCTGGGTAGCCAGACCCAACGCAGCTAGTCGGTTGAGCGCGGCGGCGCGGCGGCTCGCGTAAAGCGGCGAAACATGATAATTGCAGCGGCCGTCGCGACGGCTCCGTATTCCAGCAGCATAATCCAGCCAGGAACAATCCACGGACGGCCGAGCGTGCGCAAATGCCAAACGTAGAAAGTTGGGACGATGCTCACGGTCCAGATGATGAGCGGCACCGTCGAGGCCGGCCGCAGGAACGGCAGCAGCCAGAGAAGGTACCAGGGATACACGACCGGGGCGCATAGAAGCGATGCTGCCATGGGCCACGCAAATGATTCCGAAGACAATTCGTGGTCTCTACTTCTCAGGCAGATTGCGGTGAGAAAGCCGATGAGCACTGCCAGCGCGACTAAAAGCTGCGGAGTGGCCACTCGCTCGAGCATTGCAAATACCGGATCATTGAAACGGAAAGTCTTCACGTAAGTGCCGAGCGAGCCGATAGGAATCTTTCCGTGATCGAGAAATGGTACATAAAGGATTCCGACAGCGACTACCGCCAGCGCGGCATCGCGTATGCGAACACGACGCCAGTACAGTGGCAGCAGGACAATCGGGAGAAACTTCACAGCGACAGCCAGGCCGAATGCCAGCGCAGCGAGTGTACGCAAGCGCCGCTTTAGCGCGGCGAAAGACAACAACAGCAGAAGCACTCCGACGATATCGATGTGACCGCTGCCCGCTACTTCTATCGCTAGAAGAGGGTTCCAGGCATAAGCGAGAACCCAGTGCGCCGCTCGACCACTGCGATGCAATATGTCGAGCAAAACGAAAACGATTGTCAAGTCGCAAACTACGAATGCTGCTTTCAGCGTAAAGATGGACTCATGAATTGCCGTGACGGCGCGGAAGAAAAGCTCTGCGCCGGGTGGATATGGGCTCGGCACATCAGGATTGTTGAGCGAGCGAGTGTCGGGTGTGTGCAATCCTGCGTGCGCAGGGTCGCTGGGAATCACTATATAAGGGTTATAGCCGAGCCGCTGCACGCGGCCATCCCAAAGGTAGCGATGAATGTCATCATCTGCACCTGGTGGCGTCAGTAGAAATGGAAGATGCCACAGCGCAGCTAGCACGAGTGCGATCACGATGACGCGACGCGGGAGTTTCGGCGTAGACGTTGAGAAGAACTCACGAACCGCGAAAAGATACGCGACGCCGGCGACGGCCAGCGGAATGANNATGAAGGACAGTTCACCCACGCTGCCAAGCTTGCGCGAACAAATCGTCAGCGCCACAAGCATGATGACGCCCAACCCGTACAGCCTGCGGGATGGTGTTAGCGTCACGAGTCTCCCGCGCTCATCTGCGACTTTGCCGCTGTCTCTTCCCACTTTTTCAGCCAAGCCGCCGTTCGTGGCGCCCTATCCGGAGCGAGCCGCAGTTCAGCGGCAAGGCGTGTTAAGTCGTCGTCCACGTCGATGTCGTAGAAAAGATCGGTGAAGCCAACCGAAAGCTGCAGCGCGCGAGCGCGCGCCAATAGGACTTCAAGCGCGCTCTTGGTGCCCATGCCGTCGCCATCGAAGAGCGTTGGATGGGCGGCCTTGGCCCCTACCAGGTAATAGCCGCCGTCATGTGTTGGTCCAACGACTACATCATGCGCGACCAGCGTTTCGAACGCGGCTTCGAGGACAGAATGCGGCAGGTGTGGGCTGTCGCTGTTGAAGGCAATGGTGCGTCGTTGATGACCTTCTGCGAAGTGCGCAAATACCGAGGTGAGGCCTGCGGCAAGACCTTCACCTTTCTGCGCAACTATGCTCGCTTGGTTGCCTACCAAACTCGCCAGCTCGTTTACGTCCGTGTTCGGGCACATGATGGCAACTTCCACATCGTCAAGTTTCAACGACCTCGCCAGCGCTAGCGTGTCGTCCAGAAGACAGCGATAGAAAGCGGTGACAGCCTTAGGAGAAAGGCTGGGAGCCAAGCGGGTCTTCACTGCGCCTGGCCTGGGTGCCTTCGCCATGATTACCAGCACACGGTCGTTGCCCCACGAGCGCGCCGCCGTTTCGCTTGCGGATTTCATAGATTGTTGGGGCAATAATATACGACG